>DAOTWK010000226.1:0-7798 GCA_034435815.1 Anaerolineae bacterium
CCCGCCCACGGATACGCCGTTGCCGCCGCCCACCGACACCCCGGAGCGTCCCACCCCCACGCCGGAGCGAGGGACACCTGGACCATGAGACACCGGAATCGGTCCGCGCAGTCCTCACCCCCACCGAGGGGGTGGCCCAACGGGCCGGGGGAGGGGGTAAGGGCTATGCTTCCCCTCCTGCTGGGCCTGCTGGGCGTCATCGGCCTGTCGCTGGCCCTCTCCCCCCGCGCCAGCGCCCGTCCGGCCCTTCAGCAAGTCTCCCTGGACCTCTCCAAATCGGAGAACGTCGACCCGGTCCCGGCGGGCAGCCTTCTGGTCTACACCCTGACCTACGGAAATCCCACTACCGAGACGGTCACCGGCGTTGTCCTCACCGACACGCTGGACCCATCCGTCGTCTACCAGGCCGCCGATCCCGAACCGACCGGCGGCCTGCCGGATGCCCCCTACTGGGAGATCGGCACCCTCTCTGAAACGACCGGCGGGCAGATTGTGCTTACCGTGACCGTCCCCGCCACACTGCCGGACGGCACAATCCTCACCAACACGGCAACGGTCGCCGGGGACGGCGCGCCCCCCCGGACGGTCCAGGTCACCACCACCGTCGCCGCGCCGGTTCTGCACATGGTCAAAGGAGACAATCCCGACCCGGCCGTGACGGGCGCCCCGCTGACCTACACCATCCTCTACACCAACACAGGCGGTGCTCCTGCGACCGGGGTGGTCATCACCGATGTCCTGGACTCCCGCGTCGTCTTTTCCAGCGCCTTCCCACCCCCCAGCGGCGGCGTCCCGACCGCCCCATATTGGACTATCAGCACCCTTCCTGTCTCCGCCTTCGGTCAAATTCTGGTCTTTGTGACCGTGACCACTGGCCTGGGGGGTGGCACCGTCCTCACCAACGTCGCCTACATCGGCCGCGACGGCGTGGTTCCCCTTGCCGTCACCGAAACAACATCCGTCCTCGCCCACGGCGCCCCGGTCTCCCTCTCCCTGGCCCCGCCGACGGCGGTCATTTCTGCTGGGGCATCCGTCGCCTACACCCTCACCGCCCACGATGCCTACAGCAACTCCTGGGACGTCACCGGCGCGGGAAGTTACACCGTCACCCCCGCCGCCGGGGGCGTTTGGGCCGCCAATCGCTATACCGCCTGCGTCGCCGGAACCTGGACGGTCACCGCCACCTACGGGGCACTTGTTGCCAAGGCGACGCTTACCGTGAATCCCGGCCCGCCGGCTACCCTCTCCATCGCCCCGAAGAGCGCCACCGTCGCTGCCGGGCAGGTTCAGACCTACACCGCCGCCTCCGCCGATCTCTGCGCCAATCCCCTCGGCGACGTCACCTCAGACACCTTGTTTACCATCAGCCCCGGCGCTGGGGGGACCTGGAACGGCAACCGTTACACGGCGGAGAAGGACGGCTCCTGGACCGTCACCGGCACCTGGGGGATGCTCTGGGATACCGCCGTCCTGACGGTGACCAACGTCCCGCCGACGGCCCGCGCCGGGGGTCCGTACACCGCCGCCGAGGGAAGTTCCATCCTCTTTGACGGGCGCGCCTCCAGCGATCCCGGCAACGACATTACGCTGTACGAATGGGACTTTAACTACACAGGCACGTTCCAACAACGCGCCACCGGCGTAACCGCGACCCACGCCTACACCGACAACGGCCTCTACACCGCCGCGCTGCGGGTCTGGGATGACAATAACACGTTTGGCCTGGATACGACTCCGGTGACGGTGACCAACGTCGCCCCGGTCGTGAACGCAGGTCCAGATCAGCAGGTGAACGAGGGCCAGGCTGTCCAGTTCACCGGCACCTTCACCGACCCCGGAACGGGGGACACCCATACCATTCTCTGGACCTTCGGGGACGGCGGTTCCTTCAGCGGTGCGCTGACTCCCACCCACGTCTACAGCGAGCCGGGGGTCTTCCTGGTGACTCTGGTGGTCACCGACGACGACGGCGGCGTGGGCAGCGACTCCCTGACGGTCACCGTCCTCAACCTCCCCCCCACCGCCAGCGCCGGTGGGCCGTACTCCGGCAACGAGGGGGCAACCATCCCCATCACCGGCACCGGCTCCGACCCCGGCGGCGGCATCCTCTCCTATGACTGGGACCTGAACGGCGACGGCGTCTTCACCGACGCCTTCACCGCCACCACCTCCTACTCCTGGGGCGAGCCCGGCCTCTACACCGTCTCCCTGCGCGTCACCGACTCCGGCGGCCTCACCGCCACCGCCTCCGCCACCGTGACGGTCTACAACTTGCCCCCCACCGCCAGCGCCGGTGGGCCGTACACTGGAACCGCCGGGGTGCCCGTGACCCTCACCGGCACCGGTTCCGACCCGGGCGGTGGCGTCCTTACCTACACCTGGGACCTAAATTTTGACGGTCAGTACGGCGACGCCGTGGGGGCAACCGTCCAGTACACCTGGACCGTCGCTGCCGTTTACACCGTCGCCCTGCGGGTAGAGGACGCCCAGCACGCAGCCGCCACCAGCACCGCGCGCGTCACCATCCAGCCGGCCGCGCTGCACCATATCGTCGTCTCCCCAGATGCCGCAACCATCCAGGCCGGCCAGTCCCAGACGTACACCACCGCCGCGTACGATGCGTACAACAACTGGCGAGGGGACGTGACCACCCAGACGACCTTCAGCATCCTTCAGAGCGGCCACGGGGGATCCTGGGTGAACAACGTCTACTTCTCAAAGAACCCCGGCACGTGGACGGTGGTGGGGACCCACAGCGGCATCAGCGACACCGCTGTCCTGACCGTCCTGGCCCCCGTCCTGAACCTGGTCAAAACAGACCTGACCGATCCCGTGGATGCCGGGGCCTATCTGACCTACACCCTGACCTACTCCAACACCGGCAACCAGACGGCGACGGGGGTCGTTATCACCGACACACTGGACGGGAACGTCACCTACAGCGGTGCCGTGCCGACCCCCAGCGGATTCATCGGCAGCAATCCCTATTGGGCGCTGGGCCCCCTTTCCCCGAACGCTTCCGCTCAGATTACCCTGTGGGTCCAGGTTCGGACGCCCTTGACCAACGGGACCGTATTGACCAACGTCGCCATCATCGGCTGCGCGCAGACGATGCCGGTCACCGCCGTCCAGACGACGACCGTCCGGTCATCGCCCATTTTGCTTCTATCCAAGACGGACGGCTCCGATCCGGTGGAAGCGGGTGCCCAACTGGTCTACACTCTGACGTACCAGAACACCGGTAACGAAGTGGCACGGGGCGTGGTGATGACCGACGTCCTGGACATCCGGACCCTCTTTGTGGCCTCCATCCCGCCGTCCCAGGGGAGCGGGCAGACCCGCTATTGGGTTCTGGGCGACCTGGCACCTGGAGCGCCTGCCACGATCCGTATTACCACCACCGTCCAGAGCCCGCTGCCCAATGGCACGGTACTGACCAACAGCGCCTGGCTGGATGCGGACCAGACGCTGCCCGTCTCCGTCGTTCAGACCACCACCGTATCTTCCCGCCCGGTCCTCACGATGACCAAGCGGGATAGCCCTGACCCGGTTCTGGCCGGGGAGATTTTGTACTACACGATTGTCATCACCAACAGCGGCAACGAGAACGCGACGGGCGTCGTCGTCACCGAGACGTACGACGCCAACGTCTCCTTTGTCTACGCCAACCCGCCGCCCCAGTCGGGGAGCGGCAACCGGCGCTGGGTCTTCGGGAGTTTGCCCGTCGGGAGCCCGCAGACCATTGAGGTCATCGTCCGGGTCGCCAGCCCCCTCCCGGCGGGAACGGTGTTGACCAACCGGGTGGCGCTGGACACCGACCAGACGGCCCCCTTCACCGTCACTGAAACCACGCAGGTCCTCTCGGAGCCTAATCTGCGCGTGGTACAGGTAGACGACCCGGACCCGGTGGCGGCGGGCGGGGAACTGGTCTACTCCATCGCCTGCCAGAACACGGGCACCGCACTCGCCACCGGCGTCCGCATTACCGACACCTACGACAGTCGGGTAACCTTTCTCTCGGCGACCCCGTCTCCGACCCAGGGGAACAACGTCTGGGTCGTCGGGACGCTCAATCCGGGCGGGGTCTACAACTTCGTGGTACGGGTACGGGTACACTCTCCTCTGCCCAACGGGACAACGCTGGTGAATATGGTCACCGTGAGCAGTAACGAGTCGCCCCCGGCGAACTTTATCACCACCACCCAGGTGACCGCTGTGCCGGCCGTCACCTTCACCGTCGCCGACGGGCCCGACCCGGTCCCGGCGGGGGGGACGCTGACCTACACCCTGCGCTACACCAACACCGGCAACGCCGACGCGACGGGCGCAGTGGTCACTGCCACACTGGACTCGCGCGCCACCTTCTCCGAGGCGGCGCCCCCGCCAGCCGGGGGCGAGGGGACGACCTGGTACTGGACGGTGGGCACCATCCCCGGCGAGGGCGGGAGCGAGCGGATAGACCTGCGCGTCTGGGTGACCTCTCCGCTGACCAACGGCACGGTGCTCCCCTTCCAGGCCCGGTTGGCGTACACCGAGGGACAGCCGCTGACCGCCACCGCGCAGACGACCGTCGCCAGCGCGCCGGTCCTTTCGCTGACCAAGAGCGACGGGGTGACCGTCGTCTATGCGGGCGACCGGCTGACCTATACCCTCACCGTCACCAACAGCGGCAACGAGAACGCCTATGGAATCGTCGTCACCGACACGCTGCCGAACCACGTGGAGTATCTGGGCTGCCAGCCAGCAGCGAGTTGTCAGCAAATGGGCGACAAAGTTGTCTTCCCAATCCCCTTCCTGGCCGCGCCCGGCGTCTTCCAGGGCCAGGTGGGGGTGCAGGTGGATAACCCGCTGGCGGCGGGAGCCGACCGGCTGGTCAACCGCGCCCGGATGACGGCGCCCTCGCTGGCTGCGCCGATTGAGGTAGAGGATGTAGACCTTATTGGCACCCGGCCCGACCTACGGTTGGCGGTCACCTATAAGCCCAGCCTGTTCTCTCCCGGCAAGGCGATGACCTTTACCGTGACGTACTCCAACACCGGGGCCATGCACGCGGAGAACGTGGTCATCACCGCGGTGATCCCGGCCGCGACGGTCTATCGGGGGGGCGGCTGGCAGCCCGCCGGCGATCAGACGTACACCTATTCCGTCGGCTCGTCGCCCGCTGGAAGTACCGGCCCGACGGTCACCCTGGTCATCAGCCATGTCTGGCAGATGAATGTGGGGGCGGAACAGTTCGCCATCCCGTTCACCATCGGCAATCCACACGGGGACGTCAATCCGGCGAATAATACCCAGAACGTCGTCATCGGCGTCCCCGACCTAGTCATCACCGACTTTCAGGTGGAGCCGAAGACGCTTGAGCCGCACAAGCCGGTCACTTTCACCATCGGGATATGGAATCGGGGAGCAGGAATGGCCTGGAATCCAGATAACAGCGGGGGGTTCTGGGTGGACGTTTTCACGACCCCGGTGCCTTCTTATCCTTGTGAGAGTTACGGTTTCGCCTATGCTGGTGTACCCGCCCTGGCGCCTGGAAGCCGCTACACAGTGACCCTGACCTACAACGGGTTCACCGCCCAGGAGATTCAGGGGATTCGGGAGTTCTACGCGCGGGTGGATAACCACCGTATGTATCCGTATGGCCTGGTGCCAGAATCGGACGAGACGAATAACGTGGCGGGGCCGCTGGTCCTGCGGCCCTACGAGGTGTACCTGCCGTTGGTGTGTCGGGGGCGGTGAGGCCTCCCCCCTCCCCCGGCCCTTCGGGCCACATAGGACGGCCTTTCCAGGCCGTCGGGACGGGCTGAAAGACCGTCCTGCAAGCGAACTGCGCAAGGCGACAAGGCCAGACCTGGGGGAGGAGAACAGACTTTGGGAGAAACAACGATGCAATTAGTCCACCATTTTCTGGAAAACAGTGCGGAATGTTTCCCGGACAAGGTCGCGCTGGTCTGCGACGGGCGGCGGCTGACCTACGCGGAGATAGAGACGCAGGCCAACCGGCTGGCTCGCGCCCTGCGCGCGCGGGGACTGATGCGGGGAGACCGGGTCGCGGTCTGGCTTCCCAATTCCGTCGAGGCCGTCGTCGCTATCTTCGGCGCGCTGAAGGCCGGGGGCATCTTCGTCGTCCTGAACGCCACCACTCCCGCCGAAAAGGTGGCCCGTATTCTGAACAACTGCACCGCCCGCGCGCTGGTCCTTCCCGCTCGTCAGGCCGAGGATACCCGGTTTCTCCGCCAGGCCGTCCCTTCGCTCCACACGATCATCCTCTGCGGGGAATCACCGGACGTTTCAACTGACCTACCCGATGAGCGGTGGGACGAGGTCCTGGAGACCGTGCCGCCGGCCCGCCCGCCCTGCCCCACGATTGACGTGGACCTGGCCTGCCTCATCTACACCTCCGGCAGCACCGGCGAGCCGAAGGGGGTCATGTCCACCCACGCCAACGTCGTCTTCGCCGCATCGTCCATCATTCGGTATCTGGAGAACACCCCGGACGATGTCGTCATCAATGTTCTGCCGCTCTCGTTTGACTATGGCCTCTATCAGTTGCTCATGGTCTTCAAGTTCGGGGGCAGGCTGGTGCTGGAGCGGTCCTTCACCTATCCGGCCGCAGTCCTGCGCCGGATTGAAGAGGAGCGGGTGACGGGGCTTCCGGGTGTCCCAACTCTCTACGCGATGCTGCTCCAGATGAACCTGAGCCGGTTTGACCTTTCCTCGCTGCGCTACATGACCAACACGGCCGCCGTGCTGCCGGTGGAGCACATCCGCCGCCTGCGGGAGCGGTTCCCCTGGGTGCGCTTCTACTCCATGTACGGCCTGACGGAATGCAAGCGGGTCTGCTATATGCCCCCGGAGGAACTGGACCGGCGGCCCGGCTCTGTCGGTATCCCCATCCCCGGTACCGAGGTCTGGATTGAGGACGAGACGGGGCGGCGGCTGGGGCCGGGAGAGATAGGGGAACTGGTCGTGCGGGGCTCCCACGTCATGCAGGGGTACTGGAACGACCTGGAGGAGACGGCGCGGCGCTACCGTCCTGGTCGGTATCCCGCTGAGCGGCTACTCTACACCGGCGACCTTTTCTATATGGACGAGGACGGATTCCTGTACTTCGTTGCCCGCAAGGACGACGTCATCAAGACGCGGGGGGAGAAGGTAGCCCCGCGCGAGGTGGAGGAAGTGCTCTACAAACTGCCGGGGGTGGTGGAGGCGGCTGTCGTTGGCGTGCCGGACGAAGTTCTGGGGCAGGCCATTAAGGCGGTCATCGTCTGTGGGGACGGTGTCCGGCTCACCCGGCAGGACGTTCTTCGCCACTGCACGCAGCACCTGGAGGACTTCGCCGTTCCCCGCTACGTGGAGTTCCGGGGGAGTCTTCCCAAGACCCCGTCGGGGAAGATTGACCGGCGCGCGCTGGTAGCATAACACCAACGTGCCGGGCACTTTCAGAAGTGCCTGGCACGTTATCCCAGGAACATCCTATGTGCGGCATTATCGGCATCATCAACTGGCGCGGAGACGCGCCGCCCGAAGAGGGGCTTCTCCGCCGTATGCTGGGCATCATCCGCCACCGGGGCCCCGACGAGTTCGGCCTCTATGTGGATGAGCGGGCCGGTATTGGCTGCGCGCGCCTGAGTATCGTGGACCTGGAGAGCGGGCGGCAGCCCATCCCCAACGAGGACGGTTCTCTCTGGATTGTCTTCAACGGCGAGGTCTACAACCACCCGGAATTGCGGGCGGAACTGGAGCCGCGCGGTCATCGCTTTCGCACCCGTTCCGACACCGAGGTTATCCTGCACCT
>DAOTWK010000227.1:0-4115 GCA_034435815.1 Anaerolineae bacterium
CCGATAAGGACTTCACGCCCACCCTCACCCGCATCGGCGGGGCCGGCCTGGACGCCATCTACTTCACCGGCTATCATCCTCAGGGCGGCCTGCTCCTGAAGCAATCGGCTGGCCTGGGGCTGAAACTGCAGTGGGTAATGGGCAACGCCTGCAACAACCCAGAGTTGATCCAGATTGCCGGAGTGGAGAACGCTGCTGGGACCTACGTCACCACCGAGCCGCTGCCGAAGGACGTGAACGTCCCCGAGGCTAAGAAGTACGTGGAGGACTTCAAGGCCCGCTACGGCGAGGAGCCGGCCAGCGTCTGGTGGATGATGGCCGCTGAGGCCTTCAACGTCATCCGCTACGCAATTGAGCAGACCAAGTCCACCGACCCGAAGGTGTTGGCGGAGTTCATTCATCAGGCCAAGAACATTAACGGCATCACCGGCCCCATCCTGGGCTGGGACGAGAAGGGTGACCGCCTGGGCACCATCCACGTGGCCTACATCATCAACGAGAAGGGTGAGTTTATCCTGAACCCGCAGCAGCCCTCACCGTAGAGGCTATACCGGCCGGGGGGGAGTTCGGGGGGTGCCTCCGGACTCCCCCTTTTTAGTGTAGGGGGGCTTTGATGGGGATTTGTGGCGGGCGGTAAGGCTGCCCGCCGCAAATCCCCATCCGCAACAGGAATCGCTGTTGAGGGGGACAATTTTATGCAACAACTGCTCCAGCAACTTATCAACGGCATCACCATTGGCTCATTCTACGCGCTGGTCGCCCTAGGCTATACGATGGTGTACGGCGTGCTGAAACTCATTAATTTCGCCCATGGCGACCTTTTTATGTGGGGGGCCTACATCGGGCTGACCGGACTGAGCGTCCTGGTCGCCTTGCTGGCCCAGGGTGGCCCCGGCATGATTTTCCCCGTCGCCGTTATCGTCATCGTCACCATCGCGCTGGTCGGCGTCCTGATAGAGCGAGTCGCTTACCGCCCCCTTCGTTCAGCAGGACGCCTGGCACCGGTCATTTCGGCCCTGGGGACAGCCTTCATCCTGCAGAGCCTGGCCCGCAACGTCTATGGCGCCAGTTGGAAGACCTACCCCCCCGGACTGGTGCCTGCTGGCAAGGTTGCCCTGGTCGGCGACGTCCGGATCAGCGTGATGCAGGTACTGGTCCTGGCTGTCTCCTTCCTCTTGATGGCGCTTCTCTATCTGTTCGTCTACCGCACCCGCATCGGCACCGCTATGCGCGCCGTCTCCCTGGACCACGAAGTCTCCCGGCTGATGGGAATAGATGTGGACGGCATCATTGCTACCGTCTTCCTCATCGGCCCGGGCCTGGGCGGACTGGCAGGAATGATTGTGGGGCTCTACTATGGCTCCTTTGATTTCACCCTGGGCTGGGTTTTCGGCCTGAAGGCCTTTATTTCGGCCATTCTGGGTGGCATCGGCAACATTCCCGGCGCCATGCTGGGCGGGATGATTCTGGGCATCATAGAGACCCTGGGAGCCGGATATGTCTCCCCCCAATGGAAGGATGTTATTGCCTATGTGATCCTGATTCTGATTCTCATCTTCCGGCCCACCGGCCTGCTGGGTGAACGGGTGGCGGAGAAACTGTGACGGGAGGGAGTAATGGGGAACTTGATGGCACGTCTCCGGAGGATTCCGCTTGCGTGGCAGATCGGCTTGCTGGCCCTGGCCATCCTGCTCCCGCTCCCGCTGAATGACTATTATCGCGCGGTGCTCTGGCGCACCGGTATCTACGCCATTCTGGGGCTCAGCCTGACCATTATCGTTGGCTACGCGGGGCTGTTCCAACTGGGCCATGCCGCCTTCTACGCGCTGGGTGCGTACACATCGGCGCTCCTGAACCTTCACTTTAATATCCCACTGGTCCTCACCTGGCCCATCAGCATCCTGGTGGCCGCGTTCTTCGGGTACCTGATTTCCCGCCCCATCCTGCACCTGCGCGGCGACTATCTATGTATCGTGACCATCGCCTTCGGCGAGGTGGTCCGGCTGGCCCTGGTCAACAACATCTTCGGCATCACCGGCGGGGCCAACGGGCTGAGCGGCATTGACCAGACCGTCCTCTTCGGCCTGACGCTGCGGACCCCTCTCCACCACTATTATCTGGTCCTCTTCTTCCTGGTCCTGACCCTCTTCGCTGTCCGGCGGCTGGAGAATTCCCGCCTGGGGCGGGCCTGGATGTACGTCCGGGAGGACGAGACGGCCGCCGAGGCGATGGGGATAGACACAACACGGGCGAAACTGCTGGCCTTTGTGCTGGGCTCCGGGTGGGCCGGGCTGGCCGGGGCGCTCTACGTGGCCCGTATCCCTGTTGTCTCTCCTGATCTGGCCCGCTTCATTGAGTCGGTGGTGATGTTCTGCATTGTCGTTCTGGGCGGCACCGGCTCCATCCCTGGCGTCTTCGTCGGCACCCTGGGGATGATCACTCTTCCGGAAATCTTCCGCTTCCTGAAGACCTGGCGAGACGCCTGGATGGGCGTGGCGATGGTCGCGATGATGATTGCCCGCCCCGAGGGCCTGTGGCCCAGCCGCCGTATCCGGATGGAGATTCGGGAGGAGGAGTAGATGGCGCTTCTGGAAATCCGCAACCTGACCAAACAGTTTGGTGGCCTGACCGCTGTGGACCGCGTCAGTTTCTCCCTGGACGAGGGGGAAATCCTGGGGCTCATCGGCCCCAACGGAGCCGGAAAGACGACCATCTTCAACCTCATCACTGGCATCTACGCCCCAACCGAGGGGGAGATTTTCTTTAACGGCCACCGGATTGCCCACCCGCCGCTGGGCGCCCGGAAGTTTATTACCCCGGTCTGGTGGTTGCAGTGGGTGCCGGCCCGGTCGGTCCAGGAGCGGTGGGACGGACTGCGGACACTGCGGCCCCATAAGATCACCGAACTGGGCATCGCCCGCACGTTCCAGACCATCCGGCTGTTCAAGAATATGACCGTCCTGGAAAATGTGATGGCGGGCGTCCATCACCGGACCCGGGCGGGCGTATGGGGAGCGATCTTCCGTCTCCCGGCGCAACGGGACGAAGAGGCGTTCATCCTCAAAGAGGCGGAGCAATATATCCGTTTCATGGGGCTCTCGGATTACCGGAACGAACTGGCCAAGAATCTCCCGTACGGCCATCAGCGGCGGCTGGAGATTGCCCGCGCGCTGGCGGCCCGGCCCCGTCTGCTCATTCTGGACGAACCGGCGGCTGGCCTGAACGAGCAGGAGACGCTGGAACTGATGGACCTCATCCGGCAGATTCGGGACTCGGGCGTTACCATCTTGCTCATTGAGCACGATATGAAAGTGGTGATGGGCATTTGCGAACGGATTGTCGTCCTGGACTATGGCCGGAAGATTGCCGAGGGGACGCCGGAGGAGGTGCAGCGAAACCCGCACGTCATTCAGGCCTACCTGGGAGAGGAGGAGGTGTGACGATGCCACTCCTGAGGATAGAGAACCTGCACACCTACTACGGCCATGTCCACGCCCTCAAGGGGATTGACTTGGAAGTGGAGGAGGGAGAAATCGTCACCCTCATCGGAGCCAACGGGGCCGGGAAGAGCACCACACTCCGCACCATCTCCGGCCTGGTCCGCCCGCGCGAGGGCCACATTGAGTTCAACGGTCAGGCCCTCAACCACGTCCCGGCCCACCGAATTGTCCAGATGGGCGTCTGTCATGTCCCCGAGGGCCGCCGCATCTTTACCACCCTGACGGTGATGGAGAACCTGATGATGGGGGCCTACACGCTCAAAGACGAGCAGGCGATTCGGGAGAACCTCCAGCGCGTCTTTGACCTGTTCCCCCGTCTGGCAGAGCGGAAGAACCAGTTGGGCGGCACCCTCTCCGGCGGCGAGCAGCAGATGCTGACCATCGGGCGGGCGCTGATGTCCCGGCCCCGGCTGCTGCTGCTGGACGAGCCCTCGCTGGGCCTGGCGCCTATGCTGGTCAAGGCCATCTTTGAGACCATCCGGGAGATCAACGCGCGCGGCACCACCATCCTGCTGGTGGAGCAAAATGCCCGCGCGGCGCTGAAGATCGCTCATCGGGCCTACGTCCTGGAGACCGGTCGGGTCGTCCTCTCCGGCCCGGCGCAGGAACTGATGC
>DAOTWK010000228.1:0-3170 GCA_034435815.1 Anaerolineae bacterium
TCCAGCCGACACGCTCCGCTCGGTCGCTTCGCTCCCTCGCTCCGCGTGCGGCTGACGCTTATCGTTAGACAGACCCTTAGCCCGTCCGGACGGCCTGAAAAGGTTATCCCGCACAAATTGCCTGCTGCCGAACCGGACGGCCCAGGATCCCTGATGGGGCCTCCACCGAATGTCGCTTGGGGGCACTTTACAGCCCGGATGGACCGCCAGCCGGTAACGGCGGCTCCATTTTAGCAGCCATTTCAAAGCCCAACATACTGCAAAAGGAGGTGCGAGATGTCGAAGATTCTGAGGGTCAATATGACCGACCGGACGGTCCAGTACGAGGACGTCCCCGAGAAGTACCGCCTTCTGGGCGGGCGTGGCCTCACCTCCACCATCGTCTTTGACGAAGTGGACCCCCTCTGCCACCCCCTGGGCCCCAACAACAAACTGGTCTTTGCCCCGGGCATCATCACCGGCACCAACGCGCCGACCTCCGGCCGCGTCTCGGTGGGCGCCAAGTCCCCCCTCACCGGCGGCATCAAGGAGTCCAACGCCGGCAGCGGTTGGCCTCAGTCGGTGGCGAAACTGGGGATCAAGGCCATCATCGTAGAGGGCTTCCCCAAGGACGGCGGCTGGTGGGGCCTCCACATCACCAAAGACGGCGCCACCTTCTTCCCCGCCGACGAGTACGCCGGCCGAAGCCTCTACGAGGTCTACCCGGTCCTCTTTGAGCGCTTCGGCAAGAAGGTGGATATCTGCTCCATCGGCGTCGCCGGGGAGATGAAGATGGCTATGGCCGGGGTCTGCTTCAACGATGCCCACGGGCGACCCAGCCGCTACTCCGGGCGCGGCGGCCTCGGCGCAGTGATGGGCTCCAAGGGCCTCAAGCTCATCATCGTGGACCCCACCGACGCGCCGGGTGTCCAGATTGCCAACCCTGAGCTCTTTGATCAGGGCCGCAAGAAGATGCTGGAGGCGCTGCGCCAGCACGACATCACCAAGCCCAAGGGCGGCCTGAACACCTACGGCACCGCCATCTTGGTCAACATCCTCAACGAGGCGGGCGCTTACCCCACCCGTAACTTCCGAGAGGGCCGCTTTGAGGGCGCTGCGGCGACCTCCGGCGAGGCCATCTTTGAGAACAACAAGCGGCGCCTGGGCAAGGAACTCTACAACCATGCCTGCCACCCCGGCTGCGTCATCCAGTGCTCCAACACCTACTACGATGAGCAGGGGAACGAGATCGTCTCCTGCATTGAGTACGAGACCACCTGGGCGCTGGGGGCCAACTGCGGCATTGACAACCTGGAGGCCATCGGCAAACTGACCTGGCTCTGCAACGATCTGGGCATTGACACCATTGAAGCCGGTGGCACGCTGGCGGTGGCGATGGACGCCGGGCTTCTGCCCTTCGGCGACTGGCAGGGGGCCATCCGCCTGCTGGATGAGGACATCCGCAAGGGTACGCCGCTGGGCCGCATCCTGGGTAACGGCGCCGCTTTCACCGGCAGGGCCTTTGGCTGGTATCGCGTCCCCGGCGTGAAGGGGCAGAACATGCCCGCCTACGAGCCGCGCGCCATCAAGGGCATCGGCGTCACCTATGCCACCTCCACCATGGGCGCCGACCACACCTCCGGCTACACCATCGCGCCGGAGATTCTGGGCGTGAGTGGCAAGGCCGACCCGCGCGACGTCAAGAAGGCGGACCTCTCCCGCAACTTCCAGATTGCTACCGCCTTCATTGACTCCACTGGCCACTGCCTCTTCATCGCCTTCGCCATCCTGGATATCCCCAGCGGCTACGAGGGGATGGTGGAGGAGTGCGCGGGTGTCTTGGGTACGGACTGGACGGCGGATGACGCGGCCCGCATCGGCAAGGAGATTGTGGAGAAGGAACTGGCCTTCAACCGGGCGGCCGGCTTCACCAAACCCCAGGACCGGATGCCCGAGTTCATGAAGTACGAGCCGCTCCCGCCGCACAACGTCGTCTGGGACGTGCCGGACGAGGAACTGGACGCGGTGTGGTGGTAAGACCTGCATAAACAAACACCCGGCACCTTTCGGTGCCGGGTGTTTGCTTTTACAGATCAACCTTTGCGGGACCTGCGGCCTCCGCCGCAAAAACCGTCTCCGCACCGTTTACGCCGCGGCCAGGATACCCAGGACGGCAGCCCAGAACAGGATTTGTACGGTCAACGCGCCGCCCCAGAGCAGATACGCAGCCAGACGCTCATGCCGGTAGAGCAGACCGCCCAGGACGCCGTTTACAGTCAGCACGATCAAACCGATGAGTGGGATGAAAAAAATCTGCCCCCGCACTCCCAGACGGTCCGGCGAACCCAGGGCGTCAAAGTGGAGCGGGAGCAGGGGCGGCAGAGAGGGGAAACGGAAGCAGAGCAGACCCGTCAGCGCCAGCAATGCCCCCAGTCCAGCCGCCAGCATAATCAGTGCCGGCCTGTCCTGCCAAAATTCCCAGCAGGCAAAGGCCGGCCCATAGGAGGCCTGCTCCACCCATTGGGTCGGGCCCATTTGCATCCGGGTGTGTAGGGTGCGCAGAAACCCGTCCCGGTCCTCCGGAGAGATACCGTAGGCCAGGCCGGGTGTCACCAGAATCACCTGCTCCTCCGGCGGCGCAGTGGCGTGGAACAGGACCGGCCCCAGACCCTCTATCTCACCGTATCCCGCCCAGTATCCGGGCCAGCGGATACCCCGGAAGCGCAGGCGGCCCGTTGCTTCCTCCCCCAGCAACACCCGCTGCACCTGCGGCAGCGGGATGACGTGTTCGCTCTCCCCCCAGAGAATGACCAGAGCGTTGCGGTCCAGGATGTAGGCGGATTGGACCAGGCCGCTGATCCAGTAGCCCATCAGCCCGATCGCGACCAGACTGCCCAGGACAAGCAGCCCGGCCAGAAAAGTCAGCCCGTCCACCGGGCGGGTGGAGACCCAGATGACCAGCCCGATATCGGTCAGAAGCAGGGCGGCAATCAACGCCAGTCCGACCCGCAGGCCGGTTTGAGGGTTGGGGTACCATTCGGTCATCGGTTTTTCCGCAAACGCAAAAGTTGCCAGGTCTTTAGGTCTGGTATCTTTGCCGAATTATACCCAGTTATCCCGGCGTGTCAATGGGTGGTTACTGAAGTTCGGATTCGGGGGATTTTGCGGCGGCTTCCAACCGCCGCAAAACC
>DAOTWK010000229.1:0-9955 GCA_034435815.1 Anaerolineae bacterium
GTAACGGGAGAGATTCATGAGTACATTACAGAAAATCGCCATCACCGGCAAAGGTGGAGTGGGAAAGACAACACTGGCCGCCCTGCTGGCCCACATCTACGCCCGCAAGGGACGCAACGTCATCGCCATTGACGCCGACCCGGCCGGCGGGCTGGCCGGAGCCCTGGGCTTCCCGCCCGAACTGGCGGAGAACCTCACCCCCATCTCCGAGATGGAAGACCTCATCCACGAACGGACCGGGGCCAAACCCGGTTCCTTCGGCGGTTTCTTCAGCCTGAACCCCCGGGTGGACGATATCCCCGACCGTTTCAGCATCCTCCACAACGGCGTGCGGCTACTGAAACTGGGCACGCTGGAGAAGGGCGGGTCCGGTTGTCTCTGCCCGGAGAACGCTCTGCTGCGGGCGCTGGTCACCCACCTCCTGCTCTATCGGGGTGAGATGCTGATCATGGACATGGAGGCCGGAGTGGAACACCTGGGGCGGGCCACCGCCCAGGCCGTGGACGCTATGCTGGTGGTGGTGGAGCCGGGAAGGCGGAGTCTGGAGGTCGCCGAACGGATTCGGGAACTGGCTGGTGACATCGGCCTGAAGCGACTGTATGTCGTGGGCAACAAAGTCCGCACCGACGCCGACCGGGCCTTCATTGCCGGGCAGAGCCCCCTGCCAGTGATAGGGTATCTCTCTGCCAGCCCGACCATCATTGAGGCCGACCTGCGAGGAATTGCGGTGTATGAGGCAGCACCGGAAGCGGTGGAAGAGGCGCAGGCCATCGTGCAGCGACTGGAGGAAATGGTCGCCGGAGAAGCCGGGCAGGAAGGACAGGACTGGTAGGGTGAGGATTGAGGCGTGGCAGCAAGGCAATTTCTAATCCTGGTACTGGTCTTCTCTCTGCTCCTGCCGGTGGCCGTCCACGCGGCCCCTGGGCCTCCCGAATCCGCCTACGTCCCTGGAGTGGTGGGATACCGGCAGGAACGCCCGCTCAGTTGTGAGGCCCGCTCGGCGGTGGACCTGGCCGCGTTCTGGGGCGTCGCCGTCAGTGAAGAGGACTTCTTCGCCACCTTGCCCCGCTCCGATAACCCCCACTCCGGCTTCGTCGGCGACGTGGACGACCCGCCGGGAAGCCTGCCCCCGGGTGGCTACGGCGTCTATGCCGGCCCCGTCGCTACCGCCCTGCGCCGGTACGGCCTGGATGCCCACGCCCACCGCTGGTTCGGGCTGGACCCCTTGAAAGAAGAACTGGCCGCCGGGCGCCCCGTCATCATCTGGGCCACCTACCGGATGCTTCAGCCGGAAATCGCCTCCTGGACTGCTGCCGACGGCACCGTCTCTATCGTCGTCCAATGGGAGCATACGTTCATCGCCGTCGGCTACGATGCCGACGGCCTCTACCTGATAGACGCCTACGACGGACGAACCCACTACTATCGGTTCAGTCGGTTCCTGCCGGCCTGGATGCAACTGAACGAAATGGCGGTGACAGTGAGCGGACGCCTAGACGGCCCTCTGTACCCCTGGCCGGATATGCGGACCTGGGAAGGATACCCCTGGCCTATCTTTGCCCCGGTGTGGTAACCCGAATCCAACTTAAGGAGGAACCATGCGCAGCCTGAACGAAGTTCGGAGTATGTTGGAGAAGATCGGCATCCCCGGACGGGATACCTACGACCTACCCGATAGCCCCAAGCGCTTCCCCGACGGCGCCCATTACCGGATGGAAATCTCCGGCGTGGAGCGACCGCAAGTACTGGAAGCGCTCATTGACGAGATGCGCAAGCGCAACATCCCCATCCACCGGCTCATCTCTACCGTGATGGGCTCCACGCTGCTGGACGATGCCGAACTGCGGGACTTCGCCCAGATGGCGGCGGAGGCGAAACTGGAGGTCATCATTACCCCCGGCCCCCGCTCTGGCTGGGACGTGGGGCGGCAACTGGCGACTCCGGAGGGCGCCCTCTCTGGCCTCCGTTATCGGGGCTCCGACCAACTCTCCTACGTCATCGCCGAGATGCTGCGATGCATTGACATCGGCTTTCGCGGCTTCCTGTGCATTGACGAGGGGCTCCTCTGGGTAGTCAACCAATTAAAGAAGACCGGCGACATCCCCGAAGACGTGGTCTTCAAGGTCAGCATCTTCGCCGGTCACGCGTCGGCAGCGGGCGGGAAGGTGCTCCAGATGCTGGGTGCCTCTACATTTAACCCCCTGGGCGACCTTTCCCTTCCCCAACTGGCCTCCATCCGCCAGGCCATAGACATCCCAATGGACCTGCACATCTACCTCTCCGACTCCTTCGGCGGCTTCAACCGCTTCTACGAAGGGGCGGAGATGGCGCGGGTCTGCGCGCCCTGCTACTTCAAGATTGAGCCCGGGCCGGCGCTGGCAGCAGGGGCCGGGGCGATGTACCGCCCCTGGACCAGCCCGGACTTTCTGGCCTGGCAGGCTCGCGAAAAGGTGAAATACGCCCAGATTATCCACGAACTTATCCAGGCCACCTACCCCCACCTCAAACTCTCCGATCTGGGCCCAGCCGACCTGGCTATTCCGAAGCCACAGTAAATATCGGGAGGAGAGGAAAAGATGGACCTTCTGACCATAGAGGACTGGCTTCATACGGTCGAGCGGAAACTTCGGGAGCAGGAACATCGCCTTCGGGAGATGGAAGCCCGGATACGGGAACTGGAAGACCGAGTCCAGGCGCTGGACGCTGAAATGCGTCGGTACCGGCAGCGAGTGGCGATGTTGGAGAGAATCCTGGTAGAGAAGGGACTGATGCAGCCGGACCTCTCCGGATACGATCGCTGGTTACTCACTCTCCATTAACGCTTTTGACCTCTGAGAGAAAGCACCATGGACCTGACCGAACCTCTGGTAGAACTGATCCGAAGGGCCTCTACGGACCTTCCCGCCGATGTGGAGGCGGCTTTGCGGGCCGCACGCGACCGGGAAGAAGCAGGCTCGGCTGCCGCCAGCGCGCTGACCGCCATATTGGAGAACGTCGCCCTGGCGCGCGCCCGTTCCCAGCCCATTTGCCAGGACACGGGCACCCCCATTTTCCACATCCGCTATCCGGCCGGGATGAGCGCCAGGCAACTGCGCGCCCAGGCCGAAGCGGCCGTAGCGGAGGCTACCCGCCGCGCCTACCTGCGCCCCAACGCTGTGGACTCCATTACCGGGCGCAACAGCGGCAACAACCTGGGTATCGGCTTCCCGGTTTTCCATATGGAAGAGTGGGAGAAGGATGTCCTGGAGGTTGCCCTGCTTCTCAAGGGAGGAGGTAGCGAAAACGTCAGCACTCAGTACAGTCTTCCCTATGAGCCCTTGAAAGCAGGCCGGGACCTGGAAGGAGTCCGGCGGGTCGTGCTGGACGCGGTCTACCGGGCTCAGGGCGAGGGGTGTGCCCCGGGCGTTCTGGGCATCTGCATCGGGGGCGACCGGAGTACAGCCTACACCTATGCCAAAATGCAACTCCTCCGCCCGCTGGATGACGTCAACCCAATGCCGGAACTGGCTGCGCTGGAGGAGCGATTGCTGCGGGAGTGCAATGAACTGGGGGTAGGCCCTATGGGCTTCGGCGGAAAGACCACCATCTTCGGCGTCAAAATCGGCGCGGCCCACCGGCTGCCCGCCTCCTTCTTCGTCACCGTCGCCTATATGTGCTGGGCATGCCGCCGGGCACGGATGGAAGTCAAGAACGGAACTGTGGTGTACTCCTGATCCCGTCCAGGGAGGAAAAGGATATGGCAACCGTTTATCTGACCGTCCCCATCTCCGAAGAAGCCGTCCGTTCCCTCCATGTGGGGGATACTGTTTACCTCTCCGGCGTCATTGTTACCGGGCGGGATGCGGCCCATAAGTATATGGTGGAGACGTTCATCCGATCCGCCGCCGTGCCGGAGAGCGAGCGGGCCCTCTACGATGAACTGCGCCGATTGTTGGCGGGCAGCGCCATCTACCACTGCGGGCCGGTGGTCCGCCAGCGAGAGGACGGGCGCTGGGAGTTTGTCGCGGCCGGCCCCACTACTTCTATCCGGGAGGAGCCCTACCAAGCCGATGTTATCGCCCATTTCGGCCTGCGGGGAGTCATTGGAAAGGGAGGAATGGGGCCCCGGACCCTGCGGGCTTGTCAGGAGCACGGCGCGGTCTACCTCCACGCGGTAGGCGGTGCCGCCACTCTCATCGCTGATGCCGTCAAGGAGGTCCTGACCGTCTACAAAAAGGACGAATTCGGAGTGCCGGAGGCCTTCTGGGTTATCCGGGTGGAAAACCTCCCCCTGGTGGTAACGATGGATAGCCATGGGCGCTCCATCCACGAGGAGGTACGGGCGGTCTCCGAGGAGCGCCTCCAGCAACTGCTGGGCGTCGCGGCATAAAGCAGACGTGCCGGGCACTTGAGGGAGTGCCTGGCACGTCTCTCCTCTGGTCGGGGCGGACGGATTTGAACCGTCGGCCTCTACAACCCCATTGTAGCGCGCTAGCCAAACTGCGCCACGCCCCGTCTGTTTGTATTATAGCAGGTCTGCCGATTTTGGCAAGTTGCCCGATGCGAAACCCTCGGGCTCGGTTGCGAAGCCCCCATGCCTTACTACGAACAGGTTTTCAGAAAACCTCTCAGAGCCGCCCCGCCGAAGGCGGGAGCGAGAACCAGTTGCTTGCCATTGAGGACCATTGCGAATGAACCTCTCTGGTAAAGTCGCCCTGGTCACCGGGGGAGCCGTACGGATAGGACGCGCCATTGCCCTGGGATTGGCATCGGCCGGCGCTCACCTGGTCATCCACTACCACCGTTCCACCGATGCCGCTCGGGAGACCGTCGCTGAGGCCCAACGGTTGGGCGTGGAGGCCATCGCCCTCCAGGCCGACCTGGCCAATCCGGAGGAGGCCCTTTCGCTGGCTCGCGCGGCCGAGGCCCACTTCGGCCGCGTGGACATCATCGTCCACAGTGCTTCCCCCTTCGTGCGGGCCCCTCTCTCCGAGACGACCCCCGAAATCTGGCGCCAGGTTCTGAGCGTACTGGTGGACGGATTTTTTATTCTGGCCCGCGAACTGACGCCGGGGATGGTTGCACGCAGAGAGGGAGGCATCGTGGTGATCCTGGACCGGGGGACTTTTGACCCGTGGCCGGACTTTCTGGCTCATAGCGTGGGGAAAAGCGCGCTCTGGGCACTGGCTCGGAACCTGGCGGCGGAACTGGCGCCCCACGTGCGGGTAAACGGAGTGGTCCCCGGGCCCGTCCTCCCGCCGCCGGACTATCCGGAGGAAGACCGAGCCCGGATTGCCCAGGGGACTCTGTTGGGACGATGGGGAGACCCACAGGATGTGGTGGCGGCCGTCCTCTTCCTCCTCCGCTCTGATTATATCACCGGAGAGGCTCTCTTCGTGGACGGAGGCGAACGTTGGGCCCACCGCCGTCGGGTCGGCCCTCGCCAGGACTGAATTGCAAATCTCCGGCATAATGGTATAATAACGCCATCTGGCAACCCTTCCACAGAGAGACCGTTTTCACCCCAAAATTATACGGAGGTTCAAAATGGCGTACGTTATCACCAGTCTGTGCAAGCGGGCAGGGGCCTGCGTGGATGTCTGCCCGACCGACTCCATCCACTTTGTGGACGGTGACCCCAACTGGCCCACTTACTACATCAACCCCGACACCTGCATTGATTGCGGGGCCTGCGCGGCGGAGTGTCCCAACGAGGCGATCTTCCCCGAGGATGAGGTGCCCGACGCCTACAAGGCCGACATCCAGAAGAACGCCGATTACTACCAAATCGGTCCAGGGAAGGACCAGGTGTAGACTTATCCATCAACAAAAAGGCCGCCCCTGCGGGGCGGCCTTTTTGGATGCCAGAAGAAAGGGCGGGATTTCGCCGCCCATATTTTACTATTCACCTCTCCCGCAGCCACTCCACCAATTCCTCCGGCGTCTCCGCCTCTGCGGGGATGTAGATGATCCCCGGATAGTACCGCTCAAAGAAGGCCCGCAGGTCTCCGCCCCAACCCGCCGGATTGACCCCAATCACCCGTCGGAAATCCAGGTCGCCGATACCAGCGTCGTCAGCACTGCCGCCCAGGGTATACCGGTGGCGGTCCCATGTTGCCGCCACCACCGCCCGGGCCCAGACCTGGTTGGCTTGCGGCGGCAGGAGGATGTAGGTGCGGCTGTACTGGACCCGAGGCAAACCGCCGGAGGGAGGCGGCCCTCCCGGCCCGCCGGGGGAAGGCGGTAGAGCCCGCAGAATCTCCGCTAGTCTCTCCGGACTCTCCGCGCTGACCGGCACCAGAGCCACTCCCGGGTAGTACTCCCTGAAGAAGGCTGCCAGGTCACCGGGCCAGCCCTCCGGATTGACCGCAATCACCCGTCGGACCGACAGGTCGCCGATACCGGCGTCGTCGGCGCTGCCGCCCACGGTGAAACGACGGGTGTCCCATGTGGCCGTCACCACCGCCTCGGCCCAGGCCCGGTCGGCCTGCGGGGGTAGAAGGACATAGGTCCGCTCGTACGGCACCCGGGGGCTCCCCCGTACCGGCTCCAGATACCGCCGGGCGTTCAGGTAGTGGCTGGTGGGCCGCAGTTCCAGCCCGGCAATCCGCATCCCCAGGTGCAGGTGCGGCCCTGTGGCCTGTCCGGTCCGCCCTGCCAGGCCGATCACTTCTCCCGCTGAGACGGTGCCACCGTCCGGCGCCAGAATATCCCGCAGGTGACCGTAGAGCAAGGTGACCTGGCCCACTCCGGGCACGTTGCTGATAATCCGAACGTACTTCCCGTAGGCAGTGCCAGGCGGCCCATGAGAAGCCTGTCCCCGCAAGCAGGCCAGAACGGGAGAACCCTCCGCCGCCTGCAAATCCACCCCCTCGTGCCCGCCGTGCAGCCAGTAGGTTTGGTTGACAGGGTCCCAGGAGGCCTCGTAGTATGTCTGTTGACGGTCGCCGTAGGCCTGAGTGTAGGCCCGGGTGACCGTCGGCCAGACCAGCCGCAGCGCGGCCGGATGGGGCATGCGTTTCCGACTGCCCACCGCGCCCGGAATGGCCGTCGGGGTACCATCGGGGCGAAGCCAGGCCAGTCCGGCCCAAGACGGGTCAGAGGAGCGGAGCAGGAAACTACAAGCAGCCTCTATCCGGTCATACTGCGTGCAGAAAAAGTAGAAATCGGCGTATTGGGCGCCCTTCTCGGCGTCCGATTGGGCCGGGTTGACGTTGGCGAACTGGGAGATGACGACCGGCTTGGGACGGACCTCCGGCCGTTCCGGATAGAGGCGCAGGAAGCGCAGGGCGCCATTGTAATTCTCCATTTCCGCCCGCGTCGTCCAGTAAACATGGCAGCAGACGAAGTCGGCAGCAATCAGTGCTTCCCGGCATCCGTTCAGGAACGCCTCATCGGGGACGACAGGAGTCAGTCCGGGCAGGGAAAGGCCAGTGGGAGCCAGGCCCGGGAAGCCCACCCGCAGCGGCGGCCCAAAGCGGCGGCGCAGGCCGTCGGCCACGGCGACAAACCATGCAGAGAAGGCGGCAGGCGAATCCCAGGAGGCCCCATAGCCGCGCGCGGCGGTGTTGGGCTCCCCGTGGATTTCAAAGTCAACAACGCCTTCGCGAAGAAACGCGGCCACCAAGGGGGCAAATTCCTCCACAAACGCCTCCGGCGGAGTCGGCCCTGCACCGGGCCGGGGGCTCAGCAGTTGGACCAGGAATCGCTGGATGCCCACTCCCCGAAGAGCGTTCAAATCGGTTACCGGGTTGACTCCGGCCCGCAGCCGCACCGCTTCCACAGCGGCCTGCTGAAGGGCCGCCAGGTCCGCCGGGCGAAGGGCGCCCTCCCCGAGCGTCACTCCTGCTTTGGCGAAACTCATATCCCGCCTCCTGTAGGGCAACGGCAAGGGTTGCCCCCGCGCGTCCCCGCCCCTCCGTTCAAACAAAAAGGGATACAAAGGCAAACTGTTCCACGTCCACCAGCCCCTGATCCGTCAACTTCAGGGCCGGGATCACCTCCAGCGGCAGGAAACTCAGCGTCATCAGCGGGTCCGGCAGGATGGTCCCCAGCGACCGGGCGGCCTGGGTCAGGTGGTCCATCTGGAACCGGACTGTCTCCACCGGCTGGTCCGACATCAGGCCGGCGACGGGCAACGGCACGGTCGCCAGCACTTGATCTCCCGCTGCGACGGCCAGGCCGCCGCCCATCTGGGCCACTGCACGAGCCGCGGTCATCATGGAAACATCGTCGCAACCGGCAACGATGAGATTATGGGCATCGTGCCCCACGCTTCCCGCCAGGGCCCCCTGGCGAAGTCCCAGCCCCTGCACAAACCCGAGGCCGACGTTACCGGTCCCCCGATGCCGCTCTATGACCGCCAGTTTCAGGATGTCCCGCTCCGGGTCGGCCACTACCTCCCCGTCCCGCACAGGGAGTTCCTCCAACCGATGCTCTGTCAAGACCTGGTCGGGGATAACGCCGATGACCCGCACCCGAATGAGCCGGGCCCCGGCGTCCGGGGCCGGAATCCGCCAGGAGATCCGCTCCCAGTTCACCCGCACCGTCTCCCGCACCGGTGAATCGTCTGCCGGGGGCTCCTCCCAGCGACCGACCGGCTCTCCAGCCTGGGCTACCAGACGTCCGGCAGAGAAAACCATCTCCGGGCAGAAATTCTTCAGGTCCGAGAAGACCACCAGGTCGGCCCGCAGGCCGGGAGCGATAGCACCCCGGTCGCGCAGGCGGAACCATTCGGCCGTGTTCAGGGTGGCCATCTGGATCGCTGTAATCGGGTCCAGCCCCTCGGCGACCGCCAGCCGAATGAGATGGTCCAGATGTCCCTCGTCCAGCAGGTCAGCCGGGTGGCGGTCGTCGGTGCAGAAGGCACACCGACGGCTATTCTGGGGGGTGATGGCCGGTATCAGCGCGCGCAGATTTTTCGCCGCCGTAGACTCCCGGATGAAGACGCGCATCCCCAGGCGGAGTTTCTCCAGCATCTCGGCGGCGGTGGTACACTCATGGTCTGAACCGGGCCCGGCGCCCACGTAGGCCTGAAGCCATTTGCCGCTGATACCCGGGGCGTGACCGTCTATCACCCGATCCCGAAATGCTTCCACCTTCGCCAGGACATCGGGGAATCCCAGGACCAGGCCCGGCACGTTCATCAACTCGGCCAGACCCAGGACTCGGGGGAGGTCCGCCAGCGAGAGAAGGTCTGTCGCTCCTAATTCGGCGCCGGCAGTCCCCATCGTTGTGGCGGGCACGCAGGAGGGAAGGTTAACGTAGACAGTCAGCGGCAACCCCTCCGAAGCGTCCAGCATATAGCGGATTCCGGCCGTCCCCGCTACGTTGGCAATTTCGTGCGGGTCGCAGACGACGGTCGTCGTTCCCCGAGGGACAACAGCCCGGGCGAACTGGTAGGGGGTCACCATAGAAGACTCTATGTGGACATGGGCATCTATCAGGCCGGGGCAGACATATCGGCCCCCCAGGTCGATCTCCTGGTATCCGTCGTATCCACCTATACCGACGATACGACCATCAGCAATTGCGATGTCGGCCTCTATAATTTCGGCTGTATATACATTGATGACCCGTCCGTTCCGGAGCACCAGTTCCGCCGGTTCGTCCCCTCGGGCTACGGTAAGAAATCGGACCAGTTCCATAGGATACCTCCTGGGAATTCTATTAGGTAAACGTTGCCCACTCCGCTTATCGGAAACCACAACTCCTTCCACTCATCCACACCCCCCATTCCTGGCAGGACAGATGTCCTTCTCTCCCATATATGTCCTCTTCCCTGCTCCGTGTCTTGTTCCGGGTGTGGATAACCGACCGGTTTCTGTGGATAACCCGGACTGCCTGTGGATAATTCTGCCTGGATACTGCGTTTCTTTCCGACCGTTCGCCCCGCCAGCCACAAGCCCCAGATGGATTTTTCTCCTGTTTCCCCACATCTATCCCCAACTCCCGAGAGCAACACCTGCTTCGTCTA
>DAOTWK010000230.1:0-2325 GCA_034435815.1 Anaerolineae bacterium
CGTCATCACGCTGGCCTGGATAGCGCTGGCCCGGCTGAGCGATATGTACGACGTTCAGGTCGCCGCCCGCCCACGTGAGGTATTGGCACGGGCTGCTGTTGTGGTTGCAGGGCTGTTGTTCCTGTATCTGGTCATCTACTTCCTTTCGCCTCGTAACGCACTGCCGCGCCTCTTTTTCCTGTTCTTCTCCGGTGTCACGCTGGTTGGTATAGCGCTGTGGCGCTGGGCTTACGCTACCTTTTTCAGGTTGCCCAACCTACGTAGTCGGGTTTTGATCGTCGGTGCGGGCTGGGCGGGGCGCACCATCGCCCAAGCGCTGGCTGAGCAGGGTGACAGCTCCTATCAGATTGCAGGCTTTGTGGATGATGATCCGGCGAAACAAGGCCTCACGCTTCACGCTTCACATTTCACGCTCTCTGTCCTGGGCAATCGCCACTCCCTCCCCACCCTCATCCGCCAGCACTCCATAGACACCCTGATCTTGGCCATCACCCTTGAGGTCAACAGCGAACTCCTGCAGGTTCTGATGGATTGTCTGGAATTGGGCGTGGAGATTATCCCTATGCCAGTGCTCTACGAGCAATTGACTGGTCGGGTGCCTATTGAGCATGTGGGGAGCAACTGGTATGTGGCGATGCCGATCCTCCACCCGCTCACCCGTCCATTTAATCGTATTCTAAAGCGGCTGCTGGACATCGTGGGGGCGACAATCGGCCTGATCTTCCTGACTTTGCTGTTTCCCTTCATCGCTCTGGCCATCTACCTGGATTCTCCCGGCCCCATTTTCTACACCCAGGAACGAGTGGGGCAGGGCGGGCAGATTTTCCGGGTCTATAAGTTCCGCACCATGGTTCCCAACGCGGAAAGGGAAAGGGCAGTGTGGGCCCAGCAAAACGACCCCCGCGTCACCCGGGTCGGCCGCATCCTTCGCAAGACCCATATTGACGAGTTCCCCCAGTTCATCAATATCATCAAGGGAGAGATGAGCGCAGTGGGGCCCCGGCCGGAACGGCCGGAATTCGTGGAGGAACTGGCCCGGGAGATTCCCTTCTACCGGGTGCGCCATGCCGTCAAACCGGGTATGGCCGGATGGGCGCTGGTCAAATATGGCTATGCGTCCTCCAAAGAGGATACGGTCATCAAACTCCAGTATGATCTCTATTACATAAAGCACTGGTCGCTCTGGCTGGATTTAGTGATTTTGCTTAATACAGTCCTGAATATGCTGACTCTACGGGGAAGGGCGTGAGGAGGCAAGAGATTAGAGGAGTGAACCCCCTTGCTGGCCGAAGGGCGGGCTAATAATTCCAGCCATTATTTCTCGGGCCCGTTCCGGAAAGAAGGCCTGATCATCCGGGGGAGAATATCCTTATAAAGAGGGCCACGCCGGGGCTCGCTCAAGGCAAGAGCGTCAGAGAGCGGAGTGAGGGCACAGATTTCGCCTGGTATGCAGCACGGAACACGAAATGCGTTTTCCATCCCCATCGTTGGTGCCTCCGTCTCCGGCCTCACCGCCGCCTATCACCTGGCCCGGGCGGGGGTGCCGGTGCGCGTCTTTGAGGCCCAGGCACCCTTCCGGCCTGCCGAACGCACCCTTATCGTCACGCCCGTCTTCCTGCGCCTGGTGGATTTTGACGTTCGGGATGCGGTCTTGCACCGGGTATGTGCCTTTGAGTTGATCTCCCGCCGCCGGTCCGCCCGCATCCCCCTGCGGGAGCCAGACGTCGTCCTGGACCGGGCCCGGTTGCTCTTCCTTCTGGTCCGACGGGTGGAGGAGGCCGGCGGGGAGATTCTCTTCGGCCACCGGCTGACGGCGCTCCATACCGGCCGCGCCCGCGTGCTTATCCAGTTCGCCACTGGCGAGAACCGGGAGCACTGGGTGCCCACCTTCCGGGTCCTGGGCGCGGATGGCGTCCACAGTGCTGTTGCCCGCGCCCTGGGAGAAGATGGCCTGAAGCGGGTAGGGCTGGCCCAGGCGCTCGTCCCCCTTCCGGCCGATTTGTCCCCGGATACCGTCCGGGTCTGGTTTGACCGGAAGACCACCCGTTTCTTCTACTGGCTGATTCCCGAATCCCCTCAGGCCGGGGCGGCAGGGGTCATTGCGGAAAGTCCAGGGGAGGCCCGGCGGCTGCTGGAGCGCTTCCTGAGCGCGCAGGGGCTTTCGCCGCTGGACTGGCAGGAGGAGGCGGAGGTGCCGCTCTTCCCCTTGCGCGCGGGCCGGACGCCTGGGGGGAACGGACGGGTGCTTCTGGCCGGGGATGCCGCCGGGCAGGTGAAGGCAACCACCGTGGGCGGCGTGGTGACGGGGATGCGCGGCGGGCTGGC
>DAOTWK010000231.1:0-7569 GCA_034435815.1 Anaerolineae bacterium
TCTATGCCCATCTAGTGCGTACCTGGGTGCGTGGACTGGGCCCGTGCCAGGTGCTCATCGTGAAGCTCGACCCTCACGATGGGCCAGACCAGGTGCGCTACTGGGTGACCAGCCGATTGGAGGACACCCTGGAGCAGGTCGTCGGGCACGCCGCCTATGTTTGTCAACCGAAAAGTGACCCACATGATCGTCGAGAAGTGGCCCACTTTGGTCTCGGAGAGACCGGTGTGATCATCGAAAAGTGTCCCATTATGATCGTTGAAAAGTGACCCACCCGGAGGGCAAGCGGTGGGCCGTCCGTTGCCCTCCGGGCTTTTCCCTAGTCCTTTGACAATTCATCCGCCGATGGACTGTGCCGCTGCAAACTCTGGCGAAAGCGGTAACTCTCTCCTGTGAACTCCAGGATGTGACAGCGGTGCGTCAGGCGGTCCAGCAAAGCGCCGGTCAGCCGGGCATCGCCGAACACCTCCGTCCACTCGGCAAAGGCCAGGTTGGAGGTGACGATCAGCGAGCCGCGCAGGTACTTCTGGCTGATGAAGGTGAAGAGCATCTGCGCTCCGCGTTGGCTGAAGGGCACAAAGCCGACCTCGTCCAGGATGATCAACTCCTGCTTCATCAGCCAGCCCTCCAGTTTGCTGAGACGGTGGGCTTCCTGCGCCTCCAGCAGTTCGTTGATCAGCCCGGCGGCGGTGTAGAAGCGCACCCGCCGGCCCTGTTCACAGGCGGCCAACCCCAGGGCGATGGCGATGTGGGTCTTGCCGGTGCCGATGGCGCCGATCAGCGCTACGTTCTCACGGCGTTCGATGTATTCCCCGCGCGCCAGTTCCAACACCTGGGTCTGGTTCAGGCCGGGGATGGCCTGGAAATCGAATTCGGCCAGGGTACGCAGCACCGGGAAACGGGCCTCCTGGACGCGCCGTTTGCGCCGGTTGACCTCGCGCTGGTTGAGTTCCTGCTCCAGCAGCGCCAGCAGGTACTCCTCATACGGCTGACCACTGCGGGCGGCCTCCTGAGCGAACTTGCGGTAGTTGGCGGCGACGGTCGGCAGGCGCAACTGGCGTGCGACGAGCGGGAGACGGACATCCAGGCTCATCGTCCACCTCCGATGCCGGGCAACAGGCGGTCGAATTGGGCCACGTCCGGCCAGAGCACCGGCCCGACCTCCAGGTGTGCGAGGTGGCCCAGGTCGAGCGGCGGTGGAGGGCCTGGCTCCACCAGGCGGAGCACGAGCTGCTGCACCCCATCGGCGCTGTAGCAATGGGCCGCCAACGCCTGCTCGAGGGCCTGGGCGATGAGCGCCTCCGGGTACTCCTCGTGCAGGCGCAGGATGCGCACGAACTCGCGGGTGGCCTGCGAATCGGGCAGCCGCTCGCGCAGAGCCGCCAGGTAGCAGTCATAGACCGCCGGCCAGCGGCGTTGCCACTCGCGGATTGGCTTGGCCTGCTCCCAGGCGCCGGGACGCTGCTCCAGCAGCGGCAGGTAGTGCAGGGGGTCGAGGATGTCCTGCTCGCGCCCGTAGCAGCGGGGATGGACGGCCAGCACTTGCTGTCCGTTGGTAATCTCGATGCGGTCCACGAAGGCACGTAGCCAGAGCCGTTCGTGGACGTGGTCGGCGGGCACCGAGTAGCGATTGGTCTGGAAGGTGACCAGGCCAAAGCCGTTGGGCTGCACCGGACGGACGACGCAGCATGGGTAGGGACGCAGCGGCAGGGGCAACAGATGAGGCCGTTCGAACGCCAGTGCCTCAGCGATGGTGCACTCCATCCCCCGTAAGCGGCGCTCTCCTTCCGCCCGGCACTTTTCCAGGAGATATTCGTCCAGCGCGTCCCAGGAGGCACACTCCGGGGGCGGGGTCAGCCAATTGCGGCGGGCATAGCCGACCAGGCCTTCGGCCAGTCCCTTCTCGTGCGCCTGGTGGGGAGTGCAGAAGCGACTCTCGAAGAGGTAATGGGAGCGGAAGGCGACGAAGGCCGCCTGCTCCTCGCGGTCACGTCCTTCCAGGATGCGCTGCACCGCCGCCTTCAGGTTGTCGTAGACCAACACGCGGGGTACCCCGCCCAGAAAGTCGAAGGCGCGCACGTGGCCCTCGAAGAAGGCCTCCTGGGCCTGCGTGGGCAGCGCGGTGACAAAGGGCTGCCGGGAGTAGCCCAGGCGCAGGCAGAAGAGATAGGCGGGGAGCGCCTGGCCGGCGATCACGACCCGGGCCTGCCCCCAATCCACCTGGGCGATGTGACCTGGTGGGTAATCCAGGGGGATGAAGACCTGAGCGCGTCGTTGCCGACGCAGTTGGCCGATGTAGCGCCGCACGGTGGACTCGGCGCCGGTGAAGTGATGTTCAGTTGTTAAACGTTCGTAGATGCGTTTGGCGGTGTGACGTTGTTTGGGCGGTCTGGCCTCATCTTCGTCCAGCCACCGCTGGATGATGGGCTTGACCGGGTCCAGCACGGGACAGGGTCGCGGTTCACGGAGGGTGTAGCGGGGGACCTCGCCATCCTCCAGGGCCTTGCGAATGGTTTCCCGGTGGTGGCCCGTCTCGCGCCGGATTTGACGGATACTCTTGCCTTCGATATAGTAGGCACGACGGATCTGTTCTTTCTCATTCACGGTGATCATCTCCTTTCTCCGTTATACTGAGAGTATGGCGTTGCCGCCACCTGACCTCAGTATACCGGAAATGTGACCGGGTGGGTCACTTTTCGATGATCACCCTCGTGATCAAATGGGTCACTTTTATTTTATCATTCATACCGCCCAGCGTTGGGACATCGAGGTCCTCTTCGCCGACTTCAAGGAGCTGGTGGGGAGCGACCAGTACCAGATGCGTTCGGCGCAGGGCATCGTGCGCTTCTGGGCACTGGGGTGGTGTCTGATCCAGTTTCTAGACGAGGTGCGGGCCGACCATTATCGTCGGACCGGAGAACGCCTCACCCTGGGCCAGGCTCGGCAGCAAATCCGCGAGGCCCATCAGCAAGGGCTTTTGGACTGGATCTTTGACCAGATTCAGGCCGGCGCCACGCGCACCGAAATCCGCCAGGCTCTTCAGCCTGCTATGCGATTGTAAAATCTGCAAAACTACTGGCAATTCTCTTAGGAGGAATAATTGGGAAGACAAAAATTTCTTAAATCGCTACCCAAGTGGCTTCGCGCTAGAGTCGGTGTTGAGTATCAGGCTATTCTAGACCTGATAGAGATGGCCCAAAATGTAGCTGGGGAGGATTCAATAGTATTGGACGCCGGGGCAGGAGAAGCACAATATCAACGTTTTTTTTCACATACTCACTATATAGCACTTGATTTTTGCAAAGGTGATTCTTCGTGGAATTATACCAACTTGGATATTGTTGGCAACCTGTTAAGTATTCCATTAGTAGATGGCATATGTGATGTAGTCATCTGTACCCAGGTTTTAGAGCATTTATCAGAACCTAAACTTACTTTAAAAGAGTTAAACCGGGTAATGCGCCCTGGAGGCCACCTGTTCGTTAGTGTACCACAATGGTGGTTTCAACATCAAAAACCACACGATTACTATCGCTACACCTCTTTTGGATTACGCTATTTGTTCGAACAGGCTGGGTTTGAAACTGTTTTCATAAAGCCAATTGGTGGATACTTCTGGTTTTTATCGGTGGTCTTGCAAGGGCTACATGTTCACTTGTTTCCTGAACGAGGACCCTTGTGGTGGCGGTGGATTATATGCTTGCCGCGCCGCTTAACACAACTTGTCTTCTGGATATTTGTCCCTCTTCTACTTTATTACTTAGACCGATTAGACAAAAGCCAAGATTTCACTTTGGGATACGTATGTTACTGTGTTAAAAAGCAAAATCCCTGAACACTACAAAGCAATAGCCCGTGATTCTATCGGGCTTTTACTTGCAGATTTAATATATAGGTCGTCGAACATCCTAACAATCTGGCTCATAGCACATTATTTAGGGCCCACCACTACTGGGATTTACACGCTTGCCTCTACATTCCGTTTAACTTTGCAGATTCTCACCTTAGCTGGCACGGGGTATCTGATAGTTAGAGAACTTTCAGTTAATCAGATAGATGCTCAAAAATACTTATTGAATTTTACAGGAGTAAGGCTTATCCTATCGTTGTTTAGCTGGCTATTACTATGCTGTGCAATTTCATTTCTACCTTATCCCAAGATTGTATTTATATTGGTGGGGTTAGAACTCTTTCCAGAAGCCATTCGGGAAATTACGCGCTCAAGCTTCATAGCTCAGCAACGTATACTTTCATACGCTTTAATCGCTTCATTCACTGGCTTGGCAAGAATTATAGCCTGTTGGGGAACGCTTTTCATAGGGCAAGGCCTTATAGTAGTAGCTGCCTCTGTCACCTTTGTGAGCTGGATTGGCAACTGGTTTTGTCTCCTTAAACTACCCTTCTCGTTTCGCAATTTATGGCCAAGCATATCTTTTACGATTATGAAAGCGCAGATTCTGGCTTCGGTGCCCTTTCTATCCATTAATGTTTTGCTTGTTATATACGCTCAGTCTAATGTTTACCTCTTGTCTTTACTAAGCACGCTGGAGGATATAGCCTTTTACAGCATATCCGATTCCATTGTGGCGTCATCTTCTCTACTGACACAGGTTTATTTGAGCGTGGCTATACCCACTTTTTCAAAAATGCGCTTTCTTAATAAACGACTTGAAGTGACATATGCTCGTTCTTTGCTAATTTTATCCGGTCTCGCTTTCCCTATAGCAGCTTCGGTTAGTTTCCAGGCTATTAACATAGCCTCTTTGTGGGGGTTGCAATTCCAAGATGCGTCTCGCGTCATTGGCTTGCTCATCTGGAGTTTGGCCATTTCATGGTTGAATGCTCCCAATTCCGGTGTTATGATAGCGACGGGTTATGAAAGAATATCGGCACGATTTCTTGCTCTTGCGTTGGGCGTAAATTTGGTTGCTGGCTTGATTCTTATCCCGTTCAGAGGAGCAGTAGGAGCAGCCATAGCACGTTTAATGGCAGAGTTAGTGTTCGTAGTGATGCATTGGCTATTTGTTCACAGAAAAGTGTCACGAACACCGATAGGCATCCTTAGCCTCCCGCTGATCGCTCTAATTGCAATGGGATTAACGAGATCCGTATTTGGCCTGTTGCTGAACACATGGGTGGCATTGGGTATCAGCCTTCTCATTTACATAACCATTCTATTGCTTGGATTGTTCTTCTCAAGGAGGTATCAATGTTTACTCACAAGTTCATGACAACTTTTCCTGTTATTATGGTGCTATTGGTAATCTCGGGTTGTGTAAAGCCCCAAACGCTTCCTGTTATCTCTCCCCAAGCAACACTTTCACCGTTGCAATTTCCCCCTTCTCATACTGCTAATCCGGGTGATACAGCAGAAGCAAGCCGCCATAACGAGAAAGGCATCTCCCTCTATCGCAATGGAGATGTAGAAGGCGCAATCAATGCTTGGGAATTGGCCCTAAAAGCAGACCCAAATTTCGCAGAGGCCCATTATAATTTAGGGCGAGTATATTATGAGAAAGGCGAATATGATAAGGCGCTAGTCCATCTTCAAGAAGCTGTTCGGATTGTACCTGTATCTGCTGCTGCTCATTACAATCTTGGTCTCACGTACGCCGCTCTTGGACGCCTGCAAGAAGCAAGAGAGGCTTTTGAATCTGCAACATGGTTAGAGCCGGAGTATGCTGACGCTTACTTTAATCTCGGAGTTGTTGATTACTCACTAGGAAATTATGACGATGCTGTCTTTGCGTTTGAAAACGTTCTGGTACTACGCCCTAATGATATTTATGCGATGTACAATATAGGTCTTTCACTATATGCGCGCGGCGATATTGACCGTGCAATTGAAAAATGGGAGCAGACGGTCAAGCTCAGTCCTGTTTATGCGGAGGCATTCTACGGGTTGGGACTAGCTTATTTGAAGAAAGGCGATTTAGAAAAAGCGCGATCTGCTTTCCAAAACTGCATAAACGCCCAACCGGATTCGCCTGTGGCGGGCGATGCCCGGCGTGAATTGGAACGGATAGAGCAGCATAGGTAGAGTAACGATTGGGAGTCTGGCGAATTTGATTGCGCTTACAATTTCGGTAGTCATTCCCCTTTGTAGTGATTAATTGTCATCCGCCCAGACATCGTTCCGCATAGCAGGCTCTTTAATGCGAGAAAAACCACCAAGACATCGTGCCGGCCCTGGTGAGTATACAACCAACGGCGCTTCCATAACGAGCCACCGGGCTACTCCAGGCCCGGAGCAAAGGCTGCAGTGGAGCCTCCGTTGGCCGCTGTGGGCCAGGACGCACCGGCTCCCGAAGCGGGAAGGGATGAACAGCCAGCCGTTTCCGTCCGGGCCCATCAGGGGCGTTGTCATAGACCCGCAGCCAGGCTTTCCCATCCGGCTGGAGTTCCAGCATTACCCACACCCCTTGTCCCACTTCCGCTTTCGGGACCGACCAAGCGACATTCAGCACCCGGACGGTATGGTCTTCTCCATCCCGCCGGATGAAGTGAACCCGCCCGGCGTACAATGGGATACGCCCAGAGGGAATCCGAAAGTCCAGCGGCAATTTCCGTGCGGCCATCGCCTGATATGCCTCCTGGGGAGTTCGGCCCCCCATCTGGGGATGAGGACGGCGGCGATATGCCCGGAAAAACTGCTCTCCCCGCTTATTCACATCCTCCAAGGCCAAGGAGGTAGGTGTCCTGCCAGACGTGGCGGCTATAGTCCTGATGAAGCCGCTCAATAAAGCCTTGGCTCTCCGGCTCGCGGACAGCGGAGAAGACCAGTTCCGTACCCACCATCAGAGCCAGGCGGACCAGGCGTCCCAGGACGTAGGGGTGGGTGGTTCCCCCCTAAAGCATCCCTCGTTGTCCACCTGGGTGTAGGTCGGGATGCCGATCATTTTCCAGATATAGAGGGCGAATTCCATAGCCTCCTGCGTGCGCCGATGGGGGTAAGCCCAGCCGGCCGGATAGCGGGTGCCCAATTCCAGCGCATTGAAGCACGCCACCGCCTGGCCTCCCCGGAGGAAACGAGGGACAATGTCTATCTGGATGAGGGTATGCGGGCCCATCGTCCGGAGATGGGGAAGGGGAGAGGCGGGCTGCGCTGGAATCCGGGGACGAGTCATCCCGGCCTCCCGCAAGACCCGCTCAATGGTTCGGCGTCCGGGGAGGGGAGAAATTCCCTTCTCCTGTAAGCGGATGCGAATGGCGAAACTGCTGATATACCTCAGGCCCTCTCCTGTGGCTGCCTGGGCTTCCAGTTCGCTCCGGGTCTCCCGGATTGCTTGGCGGACGGTTTCAGGGAGGGAGCGGGCCAGGCGCTGAGGACGCCGGGAATGGTCTTTGAGGCCGTCCCACTTCTCTTTTCGGAAGCGTTGCCTCCACTTCCGGACCCACCGTTCCGAGCGGCCCAGCGCCTCAGCCACCTGGGTAACAGGGTATCCGGCGTGCAAGAGGTGAATCGCCTGTTGACGTTCGCGAACCAGTGCTGGGTCCATTAGGGGTCTCCTGTTTGGGAATTCCCCCATAGGATACCCGATTCCTGGCACGATGTGTAGGCGGTTTACT
>DAOTWK010000232.1:0-2875 GCA_034435815.1 Anaerolineae bacterium
ACGGTGACGGCGAAGGTGGCCTGCGTGGCCTGGCCGGGGGCCAGCGGGGCGGTCAGCGTCCAGGTCAGCACCCCGCCAGCGACCTGCGCGGGGGGTGTGGAGTCGGCGTAGGTGGTGTGCGCGGGCAGCGTCTCCACAATTGTGTATGGCCCGGTCGTCGTCAGGTGTCCGGTGTTGGTCAGGAAGAGGGTGTAGATCAGCCGCGTGCCAGCGGTGACCGGGTCGGTGGAAGCGACCTTGTCCAGAGCGAAGGCCGGGGCGTTGACGGTGGTGGTCACATCCGGGCCGGAGACGGGGGTGGCGTTTTGGGCGCTGGCGCCGTAAGTGTTATTGTGGAGGACGGTCCCGTCCGCTGTCGGTACGACGGGCCGGACGACGAATTGGAGGGCGGCGCGGTTTCCGGCGGGAAGGCCGCTCCCGATGCCGATGAAGTCGCTGGTGAACCAGATGTAGGTGCCGGATTGGCCGGGTGAGAGGCCACCGTGGAACCAGATGGCGCCGCCGCCGTCCAGGACACTGGCGGAGGCGAAGACCGTCCCGGCCGGGGTGGTGTCGGAGACGATGACCCGCGCGGCCGTCTCCGACCCGGTGTTGGTGACGACGACCGTGTAGGTCAGGTCTGCGCCCTGGGCGACGGGGTCGGGGCTATCGGATTTGGCGATGGCGAGGGTGGTGGAGCCGGACTGCATAGGGCCGACGTCGGTGGGGCGGGGCGCGCCTGCGGCGGCAAGAGATCGTGCAGGGGGCGGTCCGCCGTCGGCGGGCCGGACGATGAGAGCCAGGCGCGCGGTGCGGCCTGGGGCCAGGCCGGGGCCCAGCCCGACCCGGTCGCCGGAGAGCCAGAGGACAGAGCCGGCCTGGCCGGGGGAGAGGCCGCCGACGAACCAGGCGGCGCCGCCGTCTTCCAGGACGACGGTCCGCTCCAGGACGGTGCCGGGCGGGGTGGATTGGGTGACTTCCACCGGCGCGCCGGTGCCGACGACGGTGGTTTCTATCACCCAGGGGTCCGCCGGCCGCGCGGGGGAGAGGATGTACCAGGGCGGGAAGAGGGTGGTGGAGGGGGCCGCACGGGAAGGCATCGGCGCGGCCAGCACGGGGAACGCGCTCTGCAATAGCAGCGCGGCAACGAGGAGAATACCGGGCCAGCGGTGTGAGGTCATCTGTCACCTCCTATGGATAGGGGCCCCCGCCCTGCCCCCCAGAAATGGGACATATTTATGTGTTTTCTGGGGTAAGTCCGTTGAAAATTTCCAGCGAAAATCCCGGGCGTAGCCAGAGGGCCCGTCCGGAAGAGAGGGCCTCGCGGGCCAGCGGTTGCCCTCGGCGGATTTCCTCCACTGTGTAGGGAAAGATCTGGACGTCCACGGGCGCGCGATCAGGGAGGTAGGCTGGGATGCGGTCCGGAAAAGCCAGAGGGCTCTCCCGCAGGACTAAGAGCAGGTCTATATCGCTTCCTACGGAAAAGGAGCCCTTTGCCAGGGAGCCAAAGAGGACAACGGCCTCTATCTCCGGATATTGCTGGTAATGGGCCGCCAGGTCTTCCAGGAGGTGGGCCAGCGCGTCCTCATCCACCCAGAAGACCTGCACAGAACCGTAGGATTTGCTCCGCACAACGGAACGCACGTTCGGCCTCTTCTCGGGTGTAGAATTCTGTAGGGGCGCCTTCTACTAGGCTGTTGGGATAGCGAGTTGGAATGTAGAACTTATCCAGCACTTTGGCTGCGTTGAGGAGGGCAGGGTCAACTTCCAGCCCCATATCCTGAAGAGCCTGAAGCATCCATGTGAGGACATGACCTGTGATTCTGGCTCCTCGGTGCTCAAAGAGGGCTTTAATGCCCTTCTCGGCAGCCTGCTGGGCTGCGAAACAGGCCCACTCGTAATGGCTTCCCTCCAGGGCGTATCGGGCGTGGCGGAGGTCAGCCTGTGCCTGGACCCACCAATCACGTGCTCGGTTCATTCTTTCTCCCGAGTAATGAGAAGGGCCGCTCGCCCGGCCGGCGCCTGAATGCTACTCTATAGTTTACTACAAAAAAGCATTGGCGGCAACTTCAGGGACATCCCAGTTGTTCCTTCACTTTTCTGGCCTGTTCCGCCCATTCGGCAGGCGGGGAGAGGGAGAGGAACTGGTCCAGCGCGCGGCAGGCCTCGGGCGCGTTGCCCAGCGCGGCGTGGGCCTGGGCGAGGGCGTACCAGGCCTGGGCCGAGTCGGGATGGCGCTCCAGGACCTGATTCAGCACCTCCAGGGCCTTTTGCGCGTCCCCCTGAAGGAGGTGCAGGTTTCCCATACCGATGAGGGCCTCTGGCATGCCGGGGCAGAGGTCCAGGGCGCGGGTGAATTCCTCCTGCGCTTTCTCCAGCAGCGCGCTGTCGGGAAGGGCGAAGGGGTTGGCGGGGATGGCCCGGGCCAGATAGACCGCGCCCAACTGGTAATGGGAGCGGGGGTCTTCGGGGTCTTCTTTGATGGCGGCCTCCAGATCAGCAGTCGCCCCCTCCAGGTCCCCTGACTGATAGGCGACGACGCCCCGGTTATGGTAAGCGGCGGCCTTTTCCGTAAGGCGCGGGAGCGCGGCGTCCAGTTCCTGCCGGGCCTCCTCCAATCGGCCCTGCTCCACGTAGATTTGCCCCAGCCAGAAGCGGGCCAGTCCGTGGTCGGGGCGGAGTTCCAGCGCGCGCTGGAAGGATTGAATGGCCTGGTCCGTCTGACCGGTCTCATAGCGGGCGCGGCCGAGCCAGTAATGGGCCTCGGCATCAGCGGGGGTGGCCTGAGCGACGGACTCCATCACCGAGAGGGTACGGGTAATGGCCTCCGCATTTCCCAACTCCTGGTAGACCCGGAGTAACCAGTAGCGCCCGGCGGGGCCGCCCCGCCCCGCCG
>DAOTWK010000233.1:0-8924 GCA_034435815.1 Anaerolineae bacterium
CGCGCCAGTTCCTGCTGGCACTTTTCGCACTGGGCCAGGTGTTCTTCCAGCCGGGCCCGCTCCTGCGGGCTCAATTCGCCGTCCAGATAGGCCAACAAATCCCATTCCACGTGCATGTCACACCTCCTGCAGCGCGGCAGCGCAAGATGAATCTTGCGCCACAACGCCTTGCAGCCGGGCCTTCAGCGTCTGGTGGGCCTGATACAGCCGCGATTTGACGGTACCGACGGGTAGGTCCAGCGCCTGAGCGATTTCCGGATAGGAAAGGTCACACTGATAGCGGAGAAGAATCACGGCGCGCAGGTGTTCAGGGAGTCCGTCCACGGCCTGCCAGAGGAGGAGGGCCTGCTCACGGGATAGGGCAATGGTTTGAGGGTCGTCTTCGTCGGGGTTCGGGGACGGCAGACGTTCCAGGCGGTCCTCTATGGCATCCCAGTCGGCGGAGGGGGGTGGTCGGCGGCGCAGGTGGGCGCGGCAGCGGTTGGCGGTGAGCCGGTAGAGATAGGTCTCAAAGCGGGCCGGCCCCTCCACCTGGTACGCCGGCAGCGCGCGCAGCAGGTCCAGGAAGGTGTCCTGCACCACTTCCTCGGCATCGCCGCTGTTGCGGGTGAGAAAAAAGGCGACGCGGTAAACGTAGTCCTTGAACCGGTCGTACAGGGCCTCAAAGGCCAGGGGCTGACCGCGCTGGAAGCGCCGGATGAGTTCGTCCGTGGACAGGGTCATCTTCCCCTCCTCCTGCGGGCGGTGGCCCGGGGGACTACCGCTGCTTCTGATAGTTACATGCCAGAATGGGGCGAAAGGTTCGCGGGATAACGAAAGTTTCTCTAACCGCAGAGACGCAGAGGACACAGAGAAAGTTTCAAAAAATCTCTGCGCTCTCTGCGTCCTCTGCGGTGAAATTACCGGATGGGGATACGGATTTCCACCCCGGCGGGGTTTCCGGCCTCATCCAGCACGGAAAGGTACTCCCCGGTCTGAGGGTTCCAGAGGCCGAAGAGGATTTCGTCCCGCCCCGGCTGGGGATGGCCGATGCCGGGCACGATGTGGTCGTCGTTGAGGATGTCGCCGGGCTGCCAGAGGGGGGTGGGGTAGCGGCCCATGGCCGGAGGGCCATCTCCCTGGGCAATGGTCTGCCCGTCCCGCCGGTAGTGCAGGAAGACGGTGTATTCGCCGGCCAGCGGGGCGGTGGCCCGCCAGCGCAGCCGGACCCGCACAGCGCCACCTTCCAGAGGAGTGACGGTTGCCCCCAGCCACTCCACGCCGCCGGAGAGGCGGGCTTGCGGCGGGGGGATGGGGCCGGGACGGGTCGCCAGAAAGGCCAGGTAGGTGACGTATGGTTCGGTGTCCCGGTCATGCTGGGAGAGGGGACCTTCCACCACAGTGACCTCGGCAGGGTGGGGGAGGAGCGACCAGGCGCGGGTCCAGTCGCCGTAGGGCCAGAGGAAGATGGCGGTGGGACGCCCCTCCGCTGCGCAGCGGGGCTCACTACAAACGTCTAACCCCACCGTCACCCGCTCCGGCGCGACGACCAGGAAGCGGACCTGGGACCATTCTTCCCAGAGCGTCGGGTCCACATAGACCTGCCCTTCCGGGCCGGCGGTGGGGGTGAGGGGCGATGCCTCGCCCGTCCAGCCGACGCCCAGGAAGCGGTTGATATCCGCCCCCAGCGCCACTGCGCCCCGCTCAAACCAGTATGCGGTCATCGGATTGCGGGCATAGGGGCCGAAGTAGAGGCGCGCGCCGCCCAGCAGTTCCAGCCCGATGGCCACCACGCTGACCGCCACGCCGATGGTGCTGGAACCACCAAGACACCGGGACACGAAGGACGAAAATTTTTTCTTCGTGTCTTCGTGTCTTTGCAGTTTTATCGCCATTAACTGCTCCAATCCGAGGGCGGGGAGGAAGGCCAGGACGGGGAGCATCCCCACAGCGCGCAGGAAGTGGGGGGCGTCCTCGGCCAGGATGGTGGGAAGGGCCATGACTGCTGTCCAGAGGAGGGGGAAGGCCTTCGCCCCTACCCCCGGCCTTTCGGGCCACCCCCTCCCCCTCTCCCGTTTTACGGGAGAGAGGGAGGAGGGCAGGGGGGAGGGGGTGAGGGCCGCCGCTACCCCCAGCAGAAACGCCGCTCCCAGCAGAGGGGCGAAAACGGGCCGCCAGGGGACGTTGTGTCGCCAGATGCGATCGCCCTGGACGAAGAACATCCCCAGCGTGCGCAGAAGATGGCGGCCCAGTGTGCCCCAGGGGTCGCCGCCGCTGATGGCGGGATTCCAGATGGAGACCTGATCAGGGCGACCCAGCACCACATCCGGGTGAGAGACCGTATAGGCAGCCAGCGGAGCCAGGACGACCGCCGCCGCCAGAACTGCCAGGCCGATTCCCCGCGCGTGGGGCCGGAAGGCGCGGGGCCCGGCGATAGCCAGGAGATAGAGGGCGAACACTGCCAGCGCGAAGGGGGTGAAGCGGGCGGCGGTGTAGGTATAAAGGGAAAGGCCGTAGAGCGCGCCGGCTGCCAGCCAGAGGCGGAGCCGGCCCGTCCGCACCGCCCGGGCCCCCATCCAGACCGTCAGCGCCAGCAACAGGGGCAGGGTGACGGCTCGGAAGCCGACCCGGCTGAGGTGGACGTGCCAGAGGGTGACGGCGAGGACCGCCGCCGCCAGCAGGCCGACGCGGCGGGAGAAGAGGGCCCGTCCCGCCGCCGCCGTCGCCGCAACGGTGAGTATGCCGACGAAAGCGGAGGTCAGCCGGAGGGCGAAGGGGCTCCGCCCCAGCAGCCCAATCGTCCCGGCGACAAGGTAGATGAAAAGCGGCTCGCGGCCGTTGTTGGCGGGGAAGTAGACCTGCGGGTGTCCCCGCAGGACGTCCACTGCATCCAGGCCGTAGTAGGCCTCGTCGTGGTAGAGGCCGGGGGGGATCTGGCCGATGGCCCCGAGCCGCAGCGCGGCAGCGACCAGCAGGATCAGGACACCGATAAAAATGGCCCTCTGCGGCGGTGAGGCCGCAAAGGGCGTTTTCTCACACCTGTTCACGGTTCTCTGGGCTCCGCTGTGGCGCAAGATGAACCTTGCGCTACAACTCAAATGTAGTTCAATTCTTTGGCCGCCCGGGTCAGTTCGTCCCGGAACTCCGGGTGGGCGATGCGGATGAGCGCCTGCGCCCGCTGCCGGATGGTCTTGCCGTAGAGGTCCGCCACCCCGTACTCGGTGACCACGTAGTGGACGTGGTAGCGGGTGGTGACGACCCCCGCGCCGGGCTTAAGCATGGGCACGATGCGGCTCACCAGCGTGCCGTCTTTCATCGTCGCTGTGCTGGGGAGGGCAATGATGGGCACCCCGCCCTCGGAGCGGGAGGCGCCGTAGATAAAGTCCAGTTGCCCCCCAACGCCGCTATACAGTTTGGGACCGATGGAATCGGCGCAAACCTGTCCCGTCAGGTCCACCTCTATGGCCGAGTTGATGGCCACCTGCCGGTAGTTCTGGGCGATAACAAAGGGGTCGTTGACGTATTCGGTACGGCGTAACTCAATAATAGGGTTGTCGTTGGCCCATTCGTAGAGCCGCCGCGTCCCCAGCATAAATCCGGCGATAATCTTGCCCGGATGCAGGGTTTTGCGGGCGTTGGTGATGACCCCGGCCTCCACCAGGTCAATCACCCCGTCGGAGAAGAGTTCGGTGTGGACGCCCAGGTCTTTCTTGTTCCGGAGGAACCGCAGCACCGCGTCCGGAATCTCGCCGATGCCCATCTGCATCGTCGCGCCGTCGGGGACCAACTCGGCGATGTACTGGGCGATGCGGAGGACCGCCTCCGATGGCTCATCGCTGCCCATCGGCAGTTCCATCAGCGGGTAGTCCACCGGCACGATGTAATCTATCCGGCTCACGTGGATGAAACTATCTCCCAGGCAGCGGGGCATGTTGGGGTTGATTTCGGCGATGATGATCCGCGCCGATTCGGCAGGCGTCTTGGTCAGGCCAGTCTCAATGCCGTAGGAGCAGAAGCCGTGCTCATCGGGCGGGGAGAGATGGACGAAGGCGACGTCCACCGGCAGGATGCCCTTCTGAAACAGGAGGGTGAATTCGGAGAGGAGGACGGGGGTGAAATCGGCCCGTCCTTCCTGCACGGCCTTGCGGACGTTGGGCCCGATGAAGAGCGCGTTGGCGCGGATATGCCCTTCCATCTCCGGGGCGACGTAGTCGCTGGCCCCGATGGTGAGAGCATGACAGATTTCCACATTCTCCAGTTCGCGAGCCCGCCCAACCAGCGCTTTCATCAGGACCTGAGGGACGCTGCAGTTGCCGGTCAGAAAAATGCGGTCACCGTGTTTGATGACCCGAACGGCCTCCTCGGCCGTCGTCACCTTGCTTTCGTAAATCCGACTCCATCCTGTAGGCATAGGGTACTCCTTCTCAATGAGGCTTTGAAGCGTTGAAAGCAGCGGCCAGGGCCTCGCTGACGATCTGGCCTTCCCGCAGCGCCAGCCCTCGGGCCAGCGCAGGCATATCCGCTACTGCCTGATCCAGCCCCACGTCGGCAATATGGCGGATGTAGGGCCAGGCGGCGTTGTTGAAGGCGTGGGTGGAGGTACGGGGGAGCACGCCCGGGGCGTTCGGGACGCAGAAATGGACGACTCCCTCTTCTATGAAGACCGGGTCCCGCAGGGTGGTGGGCCGACTGGTCTCCACGCAGCCGCCCTGATCTATACTGAAGTCCAGGATGACGGCGCCCTTCTTCATAGAGCGGACCATCTCTCGGGTGACCAGGATGGGCGCCCGCATGCCGGGTACCAGGACGGCGCCGACCAGGACCTCCACAAAGCGGACGACGCGGGCGATGTTGAAGGGATAGGCCACCATAGTGGTGACGCGACCTTCAAACATTTCGTCTATGCGGCGGAGTTTTTCCTGGTTCTGGTCCAGGATGTAGAGGGTGGCGCCCAGGCCGTAGAAGGCGCGGGCGGCGTTGGTCCCCAGGACGCCCGCGCCCAGGATGGCGACCCGGGCCGCCGGGACGCCGGGGACGCCGCTCAGAAGCACGCCTCGCCCACCCCAGTTGCTCTGCAGGAAAGTGGCGGCCAGTTGCGGCGCCATCCGCCCGGCCACCTCGCTCATCGTCCGCAGCACCGGGAGCGTGCCGTCGTCCTCTTCTATCGTTTCGTAGGCAACGGCGCTTACTCCCTTCTCCAGCATCATTTGTATGGTCTCCCGGCGGGCCGCCGCCAGGTGGAGAAAGCCGCAGATAATCTGCCCCTCGTGGGTCCATTCCAGTTCTTCGCGGGTGGGGCGGACTGCCTTGAGCACCATGTCGGCGCGCCGGTAGACCTCCTCGGTGGAGTAGGCGATGTGGCCACCGGCCCGTTCGTAGTCGTAATCCGAAAAGCCGGCGCCTTCACCGGCCCCTTTCTCCACGTAGCAGATATGCCCGGCGCGAGTGAGCAGGTTGACCCCGTAGGGGGTCAGCCCGACCCGCATCTCCAGTTCTCGTCGTTCTTTGGGAATGCCGATAATCATGCGAAACTCCTTTCGTGTCTCAAATGTGCCAGTTGCACTGTGTGCCAGGCACTTTGGGAAGTGCCTGGCACATCCTGGTTTGCGCTGTGTGCCAGGCACTTTGGGAAGTGCCTGGCAAATCCTGGTTCGCACTATGTGCCAGGCACTTTAGGAAGTGCCTGGCACATCCTGGAAGTGCCTGGCACATCCTGGTTTTTTACAGGGCGAACTCGGCGCCTTTGCGCAGCGCCTCCTTGTTCAGCGGAAGCCACTTCCGATGGCGTTCCGCCAGGTGATTATCCAGCGCTTGCTCCAGTGCCTCCAGCGGCAGGATACCCAGCGCCTGGACCAGCGTGCCCAGGCAAATCATATTGGCGACCCGCACGTTGCCCATCTCTGTCGCCAGTTCGGTGGCTGGGGTGTAGAAGACACGGATGTCGTCCCGCTGGCTTCTGTTGGGGACGAGGGACTGGTTGACCACCAGGACGCCCCCGGGTTTCACCATCGGCTCAAACGCCTCAAAGGAGGGGATATTCATCACAATCGCCGCGCTGGGGCGGCGCACCAGCGGCGAACCGATTTCCTGGTCCGAGATGATGACGGTGCAGCGGGCTTTCCCGCCCCGCATCTCCGGGCCATAGGAGGGAATCCACGTGACGTGAAAATCGGCATCCATCGCCGCATAGGCCAGCGCCTGTCCGGCGAAGAGCGTTCCCTGACCGCCAAAACCGGAGATGATAATTTCTTCCTGCATAGGTTGCCTCCTCAATTGTAGCGCAAGATTTCAGCAACTGGACAAATGATTCCGACCATTCGGCGCTTTTGCCCTCATCCCCCTGCCCCCTTCTCCCCCCGAAACGGGGGGAAGGGGCGAGGGGGGATGATAGGGGTAGAATCCCCACAAGCCGTTGCCGAAATAATTTGTTAAACTGCAATAATCTTGCGCTACTGCGCTACATTAACGCGCGCACCTCGTCGGTCACTTTGGTGTCGCCCAGGGGGTAGTAGGGCACCATGTTCTGCTTTGCCCAATCCAGCGCCTCCAGTGGTGAGAGCCCCCAGTTGGTGCTGCAGGTGGAGAGGATTTCCACCATGGAGAAACCCAGGCCGGCCAATTGGACCTGGAAGGCCAGTTTGATGGCCTTTTTCGTCCGTCGGATGCCTTGCACATCCAGCACCGACTGGCGGGTGACATAGGCCGCGCCGGATAACATCCCGATTAGTTCGGCCATCCGTATCGGCCACCCTGCCGTCTCCACATCCCGCCCGCGCGGGGAGGATGTGGTGACCTGGCCGGGCAGGGTGGTGGGGGCCATCTGCCCGCCCGTCATCCCGTAGATGGCGTTGTTGACGAAGAAGGTGGTGATCAGTTCCCCCCGGTTGGCGGTGTGGATAATCTCCGAGGTGCCAATGGCGGCCAGGTCGCCGTCGCCCTGGTAGGTGAAGACCACCTTATCGGGACTGACCCGCTTGATGCCGGTGGCCATCGCCGGGGCCCGTCCGTGGGCCGCTTCGCAGAAATCCATGTTGAAGTATTCATACGCCAACACCGCGCACCCCACCGGCGCCACGCCGATGGTCCGCTCCCGGACGCCCAGTTCGTCTATCACTTCGGCGATGAGCCGGTGGATGACTCCGTGGGTGCACCCGGGGCAGTAGTGGGTAACCCGGGGCGTCAGACTCTCTGGGTACTGATAGACCAGTTCCATATCGGGAGGAATTTCCCGTGCGGTTACCATTTCATGCCTCCTCGGTTCTTCCATGCTTCACGATGAGGCCAGGGCAGTTTCAAAATGGAACATCTGCAGTTTTTCTGGCGCAACCCCGGCGCTCAGATTGAGGATTTCTATCCCACTATCCTGAGGAGCATCCCTGTCCCTTGCCTTTTGCTATCGGAGTTGTGCGTCCAGTTCCTCCAGTTGAGATAGAATTTCATCTGGCAGGGGGATAATACCGCCCATGCGGCCGTAGAAGTGGACGGGGCAGCGGCCCTCCACTGCCAGCCGGACGTCTTCCAGCATCTGTCCGGCATTCATCTCCACCACCAGGATGCCCCGCACCTGCCCGGCCAGTTCAGCAATGCGGGCCGACGGGAAGGGCCAGACGGTAATGGGGCGCAGGAGGCCGACTTTCAGCCCCTTCGCCCGCGCCTCCCGTACCACCGTTTGGCAGACCCGCCCAACCGTTCCAAATGCCACCAGCAGGAGATCGGCGTCCTCCGTGGAGTACTCCTTCCAGCGGACCTCGTTGGCGGCAATTTCGCGCAGTTTGGCCTGCAGCCGCAGGTTGACTCTTTCCAGTTCCTCTTCTACCAGGTAGAGAGAAGAGATCACGTTGGGCTTGCGGCCCTTCGCTCCGGTCAGAGCCCACGGAGGCCGCTCCTCGGGTTTGCGAACGGGGCGCAGCGGCGGCATCTCGGCTGGCTCCATCATCTGGCCCAGAGAACCGTCGGCCAGGATTATAGCGAGAGTCCGATACTTCTCTGCCAGGTCAAAAGCCAGGATGGTCAGGTCTATCGCTTCCTGAATGTTCCCCGGGGCCAGGACGATGGGATGGAAGTCGCCGTGCCCGGCCATCTTCACCGCCTGGAAATAGTCTCCCTGGGCGGGGGCCACGTTCCCCAGGCCAGGCCCGCCCCGCATCACGTTGATGACGACAGCGGGCACTTCGGAGCAGGCGATGTACGAAAACCCTTCCTGCATCAGGCTGATGCCGGGGCTGGAAGAAGACGTCATCGCCCGGGCGCCGGCGCAGGCGGCGCCATAGACCATATTGATGGACGCTATTTCACTCTCGGTCTGCAAAAAGACCCGTCCCAGTTCGGGCAGGCGGTGGGAGAGGTGTTCCAGAATCTCGGTCTGCGGGGTGATGGGGTAGCCAAAGAACGCCTCCAGGCCCGCCCGGACGGCGGCCTCGGCGATAGCGGCGTTGCCTTCCCACAGTTCCTTTGCCATAGATGTTACCTCCGAAATCCGACCATACAGAAAGTTCGCAATGTTGGTACCCGCCGAGCCATCTTACCAGCGGACGGTGGGAGGTTGTGTGCGGACCGGCTCAGCGGCCTTTTCCTGGCGCGCCCTCCGGCGGTAGACGGTGAAGACCACGTCGGGGCAGATGATGGCGCACGTTGCGCAGCCCGTGCATGCTTCGGGGTCCGTTACCTCTACAGGCCGGTAGCCCCGGATGTTGAACCGGCCGTCGGCCAGTTTCAGGATGTGCACCGGGCAGACGGAAACACAGAGTCCGCATCCTTTGCAGCGGTTCTCGTCTATGATGACCATACCTTTTGCGGCCATGGTTCCTCCAGTGGTTAGGGGGTAGTTGAGTGCTCCGTTCGGCGGCCGAGCCCAGGGCGATGTCTATGTGCTGGGCGAACACCTTGGAGGAGCGACGGATATGCCCTTCAGCGATGTTGGAGGGTATGGAAACAGCAGCCCGGCG
>DAOTWK010000234.1:0-10719 GCA_034435815.1 Anaerolineae bacterium
CCTCTTGACAAATCCCATTTCTGTGGTATAATTTGTTGTGGAAAATGATTATCAATAAAGAATCACTATTACCAGAACGTCTCACTACTGTTATCCGTCACCTTCGGGACCAGGGTTACCGACTCACTCCCCAGCGGATGGCGATCGTGCGGGCTGTACTGGAAAGCACTGAACACCCCTCAGCTGAGGAAATCTACCAGCAGGTCTCGGCGTCCTTCCCGATGATCAGCCTGGCGACTGTCTATAAGACGCTGAATGTTCTGAGAAGCATCGGCGAGGTGAGGGAACTTTCCGTGGAGGGCCGAGTCCGTTACGATGGGAACCCTCAGCCCCATATCCACCTGGTCTGCGAAAGATGCCATACTGTGAGGGATTGGAGCGACGATATTGCCTTTCCGTTGCCGGAAGAGGCCATTGTGGTCTCCGGTTTCTGCCCCTACCACTACCATATGGAGGTCTACGGTCTCTGCCCCCGCTGCCAGACAGAGGACGAGGACGGCGCAAATAACGGCAGAAATCCTTGAGCCAGCCCTCAGGGTGGAACATCCCATAGGATAGCGGGCTGGCGCCATTCGTGCCCGAAAAAGGAGGATAGAGATGGCAGAACTGAAAGACGGTTGCGTCCAACCCGCTCGTGGGCCCATTGTGCCCACAACCGAATCCCCAGAAGCGATACCAATATCCCCAGGAAAGGAGGTCAGGATGTTAGCTCGTGTCGGTTACGAAGCCATTGACTTTGAGGCCCACGCCTATATTGAAGGAGTCGGGTTCCAGCCAGTCCGGCTCTCCGACTACAAGGGGAAATGGATCGTCCTCTGCTTCTACCCCGGAGACTTCACCTTTGTTTGACCCACCGAATTGGCGGCAGTTGCCGCCCGCTATGACCAGTTCAAGGCTCTGGGAGTAGAATTTCTGGCAATCAGTACCGATAGCCGCTTCGTCCACAAAATCTGGCAGGAGGAGGAACTCTCCAAGATGGTGCCCGGCGGCGTGCCGTTTCCGATGCTCTCCGACCCGGGCGGGAAGATCGGCTCCGTGTACGGTGTATACGATGAGGCTGCCGGTGTGGACATCCGGGGGCGGTTCATCATTGACCCGGACTTCGTCATCCGGGCAATGGAGGTGCTGACACCCGAAGTGGGTCGGAACCCCGAGGAACTTCTGCGACAGGTGACAGCCTTCCAGCACGTCCGCGCCACGGGCGAGGTCACCCCCTCGGGATGGCAGCCGGGCAAACTCACCCTGAAGCCCGGACCGGATCTGGTGGGCAAAGTCTGGACAGTCTGGAAACCCGAATAGCAATTGCACCGCCCGCTATCCGCACCACGACATAGACGCTGGAGGCGGAAAAGGTCCACGCCGGGATGTACGAGCGGGCCCGGCAGGCCGTGCTGGCGGGTAAAGACCCCGCCGTTGGCGACATCTACATCTGTGAGACCTGCGGCTGGACGGCGGAAGGGGAAGCGTCAGACCGCTGCCCGGTCTGCAGCGCCCTGCGGACAAAGTTTCGCGCGTTCTAACCCGTCACTTCCCCAAGCCCCCGCAGGATCAACCTGCGGGGGCTTTTTGGCCATACGCCTGTTGAGCCCGAACAAACGCTGCTATCCCAACTCCTGTCTGAACTTCAGAGGCAACCAACTTGCCAAAATCGGCCGGATTGGTTATAATCAATGACGGAGAGGTAGCGTAGTCTGGCCTAACGCGCGCGCCTGGAGAGCGCGTGAGCCGAAAGGCTCCGTGGGTTCGAATCCCACCCTCTCCGCCACCGGGCCCCCTGCATCGGGGGCTTTTTCTTTTGCGCGCCTTTCGGTTCTTTCGCGCCCCGGTTCGGTTGCCTCTATCCGCTATTGGGCTATAATAATTCTCACTGAGTTTGCAGGGTACCCGCATTCGGCGCAAGAGGACGGGCATGATTCAACTCTTATCCATACTGGTCCTGACCTTCTCCCTGACCCTGGTCCTGCTGGGGTTGCTGACGCTGTGGCTGGAACGGGGGCCGGGGCGCTGGCAGGGGATCGTGGTAACCCTTCTGGGGCTGCTGGTAGGGGCCGGCTACTCTCTGCTGGCCAGCCGGTACTCCATTCTGCTCTTCGGGGACCTGATTGTCCGGGTGGATCTGCCCCGGTTGATGGCGACGGCCTTTGCTTACACCGTGGGGGTGCTGGGCGGTGCCGGGCTGGCCCTGGGCCTCTTCCTCTGGGTCACCGGGCGCTATCAGGTCTGGCAGATCCGCCGCCGGGTGATTGCCCTGATCCTGCTGGTGCTGGTGCTGGGCATTCTGCTTACCTTCCTGGCCATCTGGCTGAGCCGCCGCCTGGGCTGAAGCCACATTTGTGACCGCAAAGGACGCAGAGAACGATCGCGCCCTTTGCGTTCTTTGCGGTGAAGTTCGTCCCCAAGCAGTCTGATGATCAGCGTAGACGAAGCCCGTCAGTACTATCAAGGCCACGAGAGCGGCCACGATTTTGACCACGTCCTGCGGGTGCTGGCGCTGGCCGAGCGGATTGCCTGCGCGGAGGGGGGCGACCTGGAAGTGGTGCGGGCAGCCGCGCTCCTGCACGACATCGGTCGGGCCCAAGAGGAAGTCACTGGTGAGGACCACGCAGCGGTCGGCGCGGCGCGGGCGCGGGAAATCCTGGTCGGCCATCCACCGGAGAAGGTGGAGGCAGTGGTAGAGGCCATCGCATCCCACCGGTTCCGCAGCGGCCCGCCACCCGAGACGCCGGAGGCCCGCGCCCTTTTTGACGCCGACAAACTGGACGCAATAGGGGCAGTTGGCATCGCCCGGGCCTTCGCCCGCGCCGGGGCCCGGGGCCGGCGACTTTGGGTCCCGCAGGATGTGGCTGCCGCCCAGGGCGATGGCAGTCCGGAGCACACGGCCGTCCACGAATTCGTCGTCAAACTCTCCCGGTTGCGGGACACGATGACCACCGCCACCGGCCGCGCACTGGCCGAGGAGCGGCACGCTTTTATGGTGGAGTTCTTCACCCGGCTGGACGCCGAAGTGCGTGGCGAGCGCTGAACGCCTGCGTGGCGCAGAACCCTGCGCTAAGATGGCCGCGAAGCAAAGTGACGCAGAGAGGCCCAGAGGGAGGAGGGAGATGCACGGGTGGCTCCAGTTGTTCTGGCTGTTTATTAAAGTTAACCTGCTGACCACCTCGGGTCCGGCCTCGGCGGGCCTACTTTATAAGGAAGCGGTGGGGAATCTGATGACCGAAGAGGAATTCATTGAGGCTGTGGGCTTCTCCAGTGTCCTGCCGGGCAGCGACGCGCTCCAGTTGGCGATGTTTGTCGGCTATTCAGTGGGAGGGATACCCGGGGCGCTGATAGCACTTCTGGGTTCCATCCTGCCCCCCACCGTCCTGATGCTTCTCATCGTTTCTCTGCTGCAACGGATTCGGGGTGAGGCCTGGGTCAGCAACTTTGTCCAGGGACTGGCGCCCGCTGTGGCTGTCCTGATGCTCCTGGTAGCCTGGAAAATCTTCGGCGAGGACGCCCGCAATTGGAAGGCCATCATCATTGCGCTGGTCAGTCTCATCGCCTTCCAACTCAAAGTTCCGCCGGCCCTGGTCCTCCTGGCGGCAGGCCTGGTCGGCATCTGGCTCTTCCGATGAACCTGTTACTCTGTACCAACGGCCATCCCGATACCCGTCCGGCGCTGGAGTACGGGGCCTGGCTGGCCGGTGCCGGGCGGGCCCTGTTCCGTGAGGTAGTCCTGCTGGGGATAGTGGAGAAACCGGCCCGTCTACGGGAAGTGGAGGGGTTGTTGACAGAGACGGGAGGCTGCCTGGCGGAGGCGTCTATCCCGTACGAGCGCCGGGTCCAGGCCGGTCGGCCCGAGAAGGTCATCCCGCCACTGACGCGGGAGGGGATACTGACGGTCGTCGGCCCGATGACCCTTCGCCTGGCCTGGGCTCATACCCTTTGCCAGTTGCTGGCGGCAGTAGAGGCACCGATCCTGCATGTCGCCGAGGCCCATATGCGGCTGGAGCGGATGCTCCTCTGTACGGGGGGGCTGCGCCACGCGGAGGGAGTCATCCGGACCGGTGGACATCTGGCGCGGGCCTTCGGGGCAACGGTCACCCTGCTCCACGTCGTGGAGCCGGTCACACTGGAGTATCCGGTGGCGAATCAGGTGAAGACCCACTGGTCCCACCTGCTGGAGACGGATACTCCTCAGGCCCGTCGGCTGCGAAAGGCGCTGGAGATGCTGGGGGGAATGAGTGTGGAGACGGAGGTACGCGTGCGGCACGGTCCCGTCGTCCACGAAATTCTGCGCGAGATTCGGGAGGGGGAGTACGACTTGGTAGGGGTAGGTTCGCCGTATTCGGCGCGTAGTTTGCGGCGGCTCTACCGGCCCAACGTCGCTGTAGAGGTGGCGGAGGCGGCGGGACGGCCTGTCCTCATCGCCCGCGCACCTCTGGAAGAATAATAAATATCATCACTCTCGCCAAACGGGGAGAACGAATGAAAGAACTCACTGACCTTGCTCTGGATACAGCGCGCCTGCGAGGCGCCACCTATGCCGACATCCGCATCGTCCACCGGCGCACCCAGCAGGTGGAGGTGCGCAACGGCGCGGTCAGCCATCTGGCCGAGGCGGAGACCCACGGTTTCGGCGTCCGCGTGGTCGCCGACGGCGCCTGGGGCTTCGCCGCCAGCAGTACGCTGACCCGCGAGGAAGTGGAACGGGTCGCTGCCGAGGCGGTCCGCATTGCCCGGGCCAGCGCCACCGCGCTCCGGGAACCGGTAGACCTGGGCCCGCCGGAAGTCCACGTGGATACCTACCGGACCCCCTTCCAGATAGACCCGTTCGCCGTGCCAGTGGAGGAGAAAATCGGCCTGCTTCTGGCGGCGGACGAGGCCATGCGGCGGGTGCCGGGGGTTCGGGTGGCCCGAGGGGCTGTGGTCGCCTGGCGGGAGAACAAAACCTTTGCCAGCACCGAGGGCTCCTACATTGAGCAGGAAATCGTGGAGACCGGCGGCGGTATCGTCGCCTACGCGGTGGATGAGCAGGACATGCAGCAGCGCTCCTACCCGAACTCCTTCGCCCGGGACCAGCGCACCGGCGGCTGGGAGATTGTCCTGGCGATGGACCTGCCCGGAAACGCCGAGCGCATCGCTCAGGAAGCGGTCGCCCTGCTCACCGCCGATCCCTGTCCGGCTATGGTCACAACCCTTATCCTGGGGCCGACCCAACTGGCCCTGCAGGTTCATGAATCCTGTGGCCATCCCACCGAACTGGACCGGGTCTTCGGCAGCGAGGCGGCCTACGCGGGCACCAGTTTTCTCACCCCGGATAAACTGGGGGTCTTCCGCTACGGCTCCCCCATCGTCAACCTGACCGCCGACGCCACCATCCCTGGTGGCCTGGGGACCTTCGGCTATGATGACGAGGGGGTTCCGGCCCAGCGGGTGCCGCTGGTGCGGGAGGGCATCTTCGTCGGCTACCTCAGTTCCCGGGAGACAGCGGTCCGGCTGGCCCGTCTGCGGGGCCTGGACCCGGCGCAGGCTCGCTCTGGCGGCGCCATGCGCGCCTCCGGCTGGGACCGTATCCCCCTGGTCCGGATGACCAACGTCAACCTGGAGCCGGGGGAGTGGACGTTTGAGGACCTGGTCGCCGATACCGATGAGGGCATCTATATGGAAATGAACCGCTCCTGGTCTATAGACGATAAGCGGCTCAACTTCCAGTTCGGCACCGAGATTGCCTACGAAATCCGTCGGGGCAAAATGGTGCGCCTGCTGAAAAATGCCCTCTACACCGGTATGACGCCGCAGTTCTGGGGCTCCTGCGACGCCATCTGCAACGCGGACCACTGGCGGGTCTGGGGGACGCCCAACTGTGGCAAAGGTCAGCCCATTCAGATTGCCCACACCGGTCACGGCGCCGCTCCGGCCCGTTTCCGCAACGTTCAGGTGGGAAGCAAAGCCTGACCGGATGCGCAACACGCAACCCGTGAAACGAAAGGAGGTTCTGATGCGACGAGAACCGGATCGGGAACGCATTCGCCGAAGGAACCGCAAGCGGAAACTGCGCCATCTGCGCCAGCGGCTGGCTCAAACGAAGGACGCAGCCCAGCGGCGGCGGCTGATAGAAAAAATCCGCCGCATCAGCCCGGCCGCACCCGTGCCGGAAGCGTAGTTTTTCACCACAAAGACGCAAAGACACGAAGTTAATTTTTAATTTTTTTGACTCTTTTGTGTCTTTGCGTCTTGGTAGTAAAATTGCAAGGAGAAAGATGCTGAGAGAGAAGGCTATTCGCGAGATTGTCGGTCGGGTTCTGGCCCGTTCCCAGGCCGACGAGACGGAAGTGCTGTTCTTCGGCCTGGAAGAGCGGCTGACCCGTTTCGCTAACAACACCATCCATCAGAACGTTGCGGAGACGGACACCGGGGTAGTGGTCCGGGCGGCGGTGGGCCGCCGGACCGGTGTGGGCGTGACCAACGACCTCTCCGATGCCGGGCTGGAGCGGGCCCTGGAGATGGCCATCCGGGCGGCCCGTCTCCAGCCCGAAGACCCGAACTATCCCGGCCTGCCGGACCCGGTGCCCGTGGAGCCAGTAGACGCCTTTGACGAACGGACCGCCGCGTACACGCCCGACGACCGGGCGCGGGACGTCGCGGAGGTCTGTCGGCGGGCAGAGGAGGCCGGGGTCAATGCGTCGGGGGCATTCCGGACTGCCGTCCACGAGTTTGCCGTTGCCAACAGCCACGGCGTGTTTGTCTACCACCCGACCACCATCGCCGACCTGACCACGGTGGTGATGACCGACGATAGCGCTGGCTACGCCGCCGGCGCCTCCTGGAGAGTGGCGGAGGTGGACGTCGTCGCCCTGGGGGAGGAAGCCATCCGGAAGGCCCTGCGGGGGCGAAACCCGCGTCCGCTGGATCCGGGGGTCTATCCGGTGGTCCTGGAGTCCTACGCCGTCGGCGACATTGTGGATTTCATCGCCGGAATGGCGGGCGGAATGGCCGTCGCCGAGGGGCGCAGTTGGATGACGGGGCGGGAGGAAGGGGAACCGATCGCCGCTCCGGCCGTCTCCATCTGGGACGACGGGCGGGACCCGGCGGGCTGGCCGCTGCCCTTTGACTTTGAGGGCATGCCCCGGCAGCGGGTGGATATCATCCGGGAGGGCCGGGTCGGCAGTCCCGTCTACGACCGGCGCTGGGCCGCCATCACGGGAAAAACGCCGACTGGCCACGCTCTGCCCGCCGCCAATCCCTTCTCGCCATGGATGACGGCCTCGGCTGGCCCTCTCTCTTTCCACCCGATGATGGGGGCGGGCGAGCACACGGTGGAGGAGATGATCGCCGCCACTGACTATGGCCTCTACGTGACCCGTTTCCACTACACGCGTGTCGTCCATCCTCGCCAGGCCGTTATCACCGGCATGACGCGGGACGGCACCTTTCTGATTGAGCGGGGCGAGATCACGGTGCCGGTGCGCAATCTGCGCTTCACCCAAAGTTACGTGGAGGCACTGGCAAATGTGGAAATGGTGGGGCGGCGGGTCCACTGCGAACGCCCGGACTTCACCGTAGTGCGGGCCCCGGCACTGAAAATCTCTGCTTTTCATTTTACGGGGGCGACGGAGTTTTAGCCGCGTATCGCCCATCGCAGGCCAGTTTTTCTGATCGGTCAGGTCGGATGAAAAAACGGGCGGCCCGGTTTCCTCTACTGGTCTATACCCCGCTGCGGCGCTGGGGCTCGCTGGGGCTGATGACGGCGCTCGTCGTGGGGGCGTTCTGGCTCTTGCTCCCGCGCATCCTGGGGCCCACGCCGCTGCGGCCGCTGGTCCTGCTGGCTGCGCTGGCGGGCGGGATCCTCTTTGTCTACGGCCACTTCGCCCCCCGCGTCGCTCATATCCGCTGCGAACCGACCGGCCTGCGCCTGCAGGGACCGCTGATGCCTCTACTCATCTCCTACCGGCGGGTGGAGCGGACCCGGTTGGCGCCCATCGCTAAGGTCTTTGATCCCCAGAAGGACCGGGCCGCTCGCCGCTGGCCTCTGGCTTACTGGGGAATGACTGCCGTGCTGGTGGACCTAAAGGGGTATCCCGTGCCCCCCTGGTGGCTCCGCCTCTGGTTTGACCGCCATCTTTTCCTGCCCAACGGGACCGGACTGGTGCTGCTGGTGGAGGACTGGATGGGGCTTTCTCAGCAACTGGATGGCGCCATTAGCGCCTATCGGGCCCAACGCGCCCGCCGATGACCGCAGAGTAGGGCGGTCGCTCGCGGTGGCCCTGCTGACTGTAAGAAACTCCAATGAAATGCCGAAAGTGTAGCCGACCCGCCGTCATCAATATGCGGCACCACAAACTGGCCCTCTGCGAGGAGCACTTCCCGGAGTGGTTCATCTCCTATACCGAACGGGCTATTGGCAAATACCGCATGTTCGGTCGGGATGAACGGATTCTGGTCGCCGTCTCCGGCGGCAAGGATAGCCTGAGCCTCTGGGACGTCCTCCTGCGCTTGGGCTATCGGGCCGATGGCCTCTACATTGACCTGGGCATTGACGGCGGCTTCGGCTATTCCCACCTCTCCCGCGAGAAAATCCAAGCCTTTCTGGCCGACCGTCCGGGCGTCCAACTCCACGTGGTGGACGTGGCGGCCCTCTACGGCGAGACGATTCCGGAGGTAGCCAACCGGAAATTGCGTGGACGGGGCAAGCCTTGCTCCGTCTGCGGCCTCATCAAACGGCACGAGATGAACCGCATCGCCCAGGAGCACGGCTACACCGTCCTGGCGACCGGCCATAACCTGGACGACGAGGTAGCGGTCCTCCTGAGCAATCTGCTCCACTGGCAGACGGGGTACCTGGCCCGTCAGGCGCCGGTACTGGTGGAGCGGGAGGGGATGACCCGCAAGGTCAAACCGTTCTGCCGGTCCTACGAACGGGAAGTCGCCGCCTATGCCCTGGTCCGGGGCATAGATTACATCTACGACGAATGCCCCTACGCCGTCGGGAACCTGACCAACTTCTACAAAGACCTGCTGGCGCAAGTAGAGACAGAGTCGCCGGGGGCGAAACTGCAGTTCTATCAGGGCTTTCTGCGAGCCCGCGAGGAAGGCTTTTTCTGCGGGGAGGCGGTGGAGCCGCCGCCGATGCACCCCTGTCCTCAGTGCAATCAGCCGACCACCGTGCCGGACCTCTGCGCGTTCTGCCGTCTGTGGAGGTAAGAACTCTTGCGGCAGAGGACGCAGAGAGCGCAGAGGTCTTTCACGGCTGGGATGCATGGTAGCCGTACAGGAGGTCTCTCATAGATGCCCCTCGCAGGTATCCTGACCGTCTCCGCCTACATTGCTGCGCAGATGCTCTCCGACGTTCTCAGCCTGAAGATTGCTTGGGTAGCAGGCTTCAGTGTGGATGCGGGGACGTTCATCTATCCGTTCACCTTCACCCTGCGGGACCTGGTGCACAAAGTGCTGGGACGGGCCGCCGCGCGGGTCATCATTGTCACAGCCGGGGTCATCAATCTCGTTATGGCGGGCCTTTTTGCCTTCGCGGCCTGGCTCCCTCCCGACCCCACCTGGCCGTTCCAGCGGGAGTTCGCGGCCGTTCTCACCCCTGTCTGGCGGATTGTCGTCGCTTCCATTATCGCCGAGGTCTTCAGCGAACTGACCGATACGGAAATCTATCACCTCTGGGTGACCCGCGTCACCCGACGTTTCCAGTGGATGCGGGTCCTGACCAGTAATGCTATCAGCGTCCCGCTGGATAGTCTCATCTTCTGCTGGGGCGCTTTTGGAGGACGGTTGCCCGTTGCCACGGTCTGGTCTATCTTCTGGGCCAACGTTCTCCTGAAAGGCGCCGTGACGCTGCTGGGCCTGCCGACCATCTATCTGGTGCGGGGGCGAGGACTCAGCGGCTCGGGCGCGCCCTGAAGCCGCCGTCCCGTCCCCCATTTACCAATCTACCAACTACCATTTTACCGAAAGGAAAAGGAGAAAAATGGAAGTCAACATTCTGTATCGCCCCTCATATTCCCTGGGGGTCATCCGTCTGGGTCCGAACGAGGAGATTCGGGTGGAAAGCGGCGCGATGGTCAGCATGTCTCAGGGCGTGGCTGTGGAGACGAAGGCGGCGGGCGGCATCCTTAAGTCGCTGGCCCGTTCCGTTCTGGCGGGCGAGAGTTTCTTCCAGAACACCTTCCGCGCCCCGGCGAGCGGCGGCGAGGTGACCGTCGCACCAGCCCTCCCGGGTGACCTCTTCGTCCTGGAACTGCGCAACGAAAGCATGCTGGTCCAGTCCGGCGCCTACGTGGCGTCGGAGATAGGCATCAACCTGGATACCAAATGGGGTGGGGCGAAGACCTTTTTCGCCTCCGAGGGGCTGATTATGCTCCGGGCCTCCGGCACGGGCAAACTGCTCCTCTCCTCCTTTGGTGCCATCCACGAGGTCAATCTGGGGGCGGGGGAGACGTACACGGTGGATACCGGCCACCTGGTGGCCTTTACCGAGGGCATTGGCTTTAAAGTTCGTCGGGTCGGTGGACTGAAATCCACCATCTTCGGCGGCGAAGGGCTGGTGGTGGACCTAACCGGCCCGGGCCGCGTCCTTCTCCAGACCCGCTCCACGGATGCGTTTCTCTCGTGGTTGATTCCCAAACTGCCCGAGCGAAGGAGCGGCGATTAGTGGGGCGGGGTGCGGGCGGCGGCCCGTGATCCAGACCTTACGGGCGGCAGGAATCCAGGTGGAAGAGGTGCGGAACGTCA
>DAOTWK010000235.1:0-3358 GCA_034435815.1 Anaerolineae bacterium
GCGGCCGCAGGCCGCCACAAAATCCCCAACTCCCCTCCCGGGCAGGGGGTGGGGGGAGGGCTGAAATACTACAAAATAGTATGTGAGGTCAGTATGACGATTCCACACCACCCCACATCATCCGTCCTGGTCGTCGGTGGCGGCGTCGGCGGGATGCGCGCCGCCGTAGATCTGGCCGAAGCCGGCCTGAAGGTCTACCTGGTGGAGAGTCTGCCCTGGCTGGGCGGGCGGGTGGCCCAACTGGGCTACATGTTCCCCACCCACGACTGCGTCCTCTGCCGCGGGACCTCCGACCACGGCTACGGCTGCACCCGGCCGTCCATCTCCCCGGCGTTCCTGGACTTCAACCGCCATCCCAACATTGAGATTCTCACCAACACCGACCTGATCCGGGTGGAGGGCCGGGCGGGTGACTTCACCGTCACCGTCCGCCACCGGCCCACTTATGTGGACCCGGAGAAATGCATCAACTGTGGCCTCTGTGCAGCGGTCTGTCCGGTGGACCTGCCCAGTTTCTTTGAGGAGGAACTGGTCACCCGCAAAGCGATTTACAAGATGGCCCCCCGTGCCTTGCCTGACTCCTACGTGGTGGACAGGGTCCCCCGCTGCGAGACCTGCCGACGGTGCGAATCCATCTGCCCGACGGGCGCGGTGAACCTGGACGAGGAGCCTTGCGAGCAGGACCTGAACGTCGGCGCCATTATCCTCTCCATGGGCTATGCCCTCTCCGACCCCGAGGAGTACGGCGAATTGGGCTTCGGGCGCTTCCCCAACGTCATCCATTCCATGCAATACGAGCGGCTGGCCAGCCGGTCCGGCCCCACCGAGGGGATCGTCCTGCGCCCGTCCGACGGTCGGGTTCCCAAACGCATCGCCTGGCTCCAGTGCGTTGGCTCGCGGGACCAGAAGTACCCCTACTGCTCGTCCATCTGCTGTATGTACGCTACCAAAGAGGCGATGATCGCCAAAGAGCGCATTCCCGGTGTCCACTGCCAGATTTTCATTATGGACGAGCGGGCCTTCAACAAAGAGTTCAACGCTTACTACGAGCGGGCCCAGAAGGAGTACCAGATAGAGTACACCCGTTGCCGCATCTCGGCGGTCAAGGAGGACCCCCAGACCCGCGACCTGATTCTCCGCTACCCGGACGAAGAGGGCCGGATGCGGGAGGACCGGTTTGACATGGTGGTCCTCTCCCTGGGCTCCCGTCCACCGGACGGCGCCCGCGACCTGGCACGCGTCCTGGGCATTGATCTGAACCCCTACGGCTTCTGCGAGACTGATAAGTTCAACCCGCTGGAGACCAGTCGGCCTGGCATCTACGTCTGCGGGACCTTCCAGTCGCCCAAAGAGATTGCCGAGACCATCATAGACGCGGCCGGCGCAGCGGGCGATGTGATGCGGCTTCTGCGGGAGCACCTGGGCGAGCATCCGTCCAGCCGGGAATACCCCTTCCTCTGGAAACCGGATGGACTGGTGCCGGAGCGGGACGTGCGCGGGGAACCTCTGCGGGTGGGCGTCTTCCTCTGCCGCTGTACTCCTACGCTGGACGGTGTGGTGGACGTGGAGGATGTGGCGGCCTGGGCCCGCACTCAACCGGACGTGGCTCACGTCCAGTTGGTGGACTACGGTTGCTTTGAGGCCGGGCAGGACGCGATCCGGAAGGCCATTCGGGAGCACAACCTGAACCGGGTTGTCGTCGGTGCATGCAGCCACCGGACCCACGAGCCGCTCTTCCAGAAGGTCACCCGTGAGGCCGGCCTGAACCCGTACCTGATGGAGATGGTCAACCTGCGGGAGCACTGCGCGTGGGTGCATGTGGACGACCGGCCCGGCGCAACGCGGAAGGCGAAAGAACTGCTGCGGATGGCGCTGGCGCGCGTGCGGCTGGCGGAGCCGGTCTACAAAGAAGCCATCGTGCCGGAGCCCCGTGCGCTGGTCATTGGCGGCGGCGTCTCCGGGATGACTGCTGCCCTCACCATCGCCGACGCGGGCTACGAGGTGGTCCTGGTGGAGCGAGAGCCGGAACTGGGCGGCAATCTCCGCTACGTCTACTACGTGGCGGAGGGAGAGGACCCACAGCGGCTCCTGCGGGACCTGGTCAACCGCGTGGTGGGCCACGAGCGGATCCGCGTCTATACCCGCACCGAGGTCGTCTCCCACACTGGCCGCGTGGGCGATTTCCGCGCCATCCTGCGCACCACCACCCGCACCGGCGAGACGGTGGAGACGGAAATCCGCCACGGTGTGACCGTCATCGCCACCGGCGGACAGGAGTGGCGCGGGTCGGTCTATATGTACGGGCGGGACCCGCGCGTCGTCACCTCTATGGAACTGGAGGAGATGATTGTCCACCGTCCGGACCGCATTGCCGAACTGGACCAGGTCGTCTTCATCCAATGCGTCTGGCCTGAGGGCGAGGTGGGCTACTGCAGCCGCGTCTGTTGCACCAACACGATGAAGAACGCCATCCGCATCAAGATGCTCAACCCGGATTGCCAGGTGATTGTGCTCTATCGGGACATCGTCACCTACGGCTTCCGGGAGGCGGTTTATACTGAGGCGCGGCGGCGCGGCGTCATCTTCATGCGCTACGATGAGGAGCACATGCCCACCATCCGCTCCGTCGGGCCGCAACTGGAACTGGTGGCCTGGGACCCGTCGCTCCGGCGGGAGGTGCCGTTCTACCCGAACCTGGTCGCGCTGAGTATGGCGGTCCTGCCGTCGGAGGGAACGGACCGGCTGGCCCGCATCCTGGACGTGCCGCTCTCGCGGGAGGGCTTCTTTATGGAGGCCCACCTGAAGATGCGGCCGATGGACTTCGTCGCCGAGGGAATTTTCGTCTGCGGGATGGCACACTATCCCAAGTTCATTGAGGAGTGCATCGCCAACGCGCAGGCGACGGCGGGCCGGGCGCTGACCGTCCTGACGAAGGACAAGTTCTACATCGGCGGCGTGGTGGCCCAGGTGGACCAGTCCAAATGCGTGGGCTGTCTGACCTGTGTCCGGGCCTGCCCGTTCGGGATTCCGAAGGTGCACTACACCGATGTCGGCGTGGGCGGCATCCAAGGCGCAGCGTACATTGAGCCCGCGCTTTGCCAGGGCTGCGGGACCTGTACGGCGGAGTGCCCGGCGAAGGCCATCCAGTTGCTGGCGTATAAGGACGAGCAGGTGCTGGCGCAGGTTTTGTAGATAGAAAGGGGTAGACCGGAGGGGCTATGAGCATCAACGATAACGGGCACGAGGAGTTCGTGCCGGAGGTTGTGGCGTTTACCTGCATCTACTGTGGCTACATGGCGGCAGATACTGCCGGGGCGTTGCGGCTGAAGTACCCATCCAACGTCCGGCTGGTGCGGCT
>DAOTWK010000236.1:0-19346 GCA_034435815.1 Anaerolineae bacterium
CAGGCGGCCCGTCTCCTCATCACCGCGATTCGCGAGCCCAACTCTCTCCCAAAACGGTTGCTCCTGCCGGCCCGCATCGTAGAGCGGGCCTCATGCGCTGCACGGTAACGGGGTAAATACAGCGGATTTTATTATAGCGACCTCGCCGCTATGACAGAGGTTCCACAAGTGGCAAAAGGAGGTGCCTATCGGATATAAGTCAACATCCCCTCAACCCAACTTTATTGTCACTTCCCATTTAACAGGAGGAGGCTGCCATGAAACGGTATCTGTTGACTCTGCTGGCTCTGGTCACCACCCTGACCCTCGTCGTTGCATGTGCCCCCCAGACGGTGACGGTGACCGTGGAGCGGACCGTTCCGGTTCGGGAGACGGTGCAGGTTACTGTGGAGAAGCCGGTAGCGAAGCGCGTCGTCATCTATAACTCCTATATGAGCGACCCGGCGCCCCGGGAGGCCGATGCTGCCCTTGTGAAGATGTTTGAGGAACAGTACCCCGATATTGACGTCATTCACAGCACCATCGCTCACGAGGACTTCAAGCAGGCAATCCGGGCCTACCTCACCGCCTCCACCCCGCCGGACGTGATGACCTGGTTCGCCGGAAATCGGGCCCGCTTCTTCATTGACAAGGGCCTGATTATGGACATCAGCGACGTGTGGGAGAAGGAAGGGTGGAACGAGAGTTACCCCAAGGGGTTCCGCGCCCTCAGCACGGTGAACGACAAACAGTACTTCCTCCCGGCGAGTTGGTACTGGTGGGCCGTCTACTACCGCAAGGACATCTTTGACCAGTACGGCCTGAAGCCCCCGCAGACGTGGGACGAGTTCCTTCAGGTCTGCGCGACCCTCAAGCAGAACGGCATCACCCCCATCACCATCGGCACCAAGTACCCCTGGACGGCGGCCGGCTGGTTTGACTACCTGAATATGCGGGTGAATGGCCCCGAGTTCCACATCAACCTGATGCTGGGCAAGGAGCGGTACGACGACCCGCGCGTCAAACGGGTCTTCACCGACTACTGGGCGCCGCTGATCCAGAACGGCTACTTCCTGGAAAATGCCGCCGCCTACAGTTGGTCCGAGGCGCTCCAGTTTATGATTGAGGGGAAGGCGGCGATGTACCTGATGGGCGACTTCCTGCGGGACAGTTACCCGGACGAACTGGAGGGCAACCTGGACTTCTTCCGCTTCCCCATCATTGACCCCAAGATGCCCATTGGCGAGGACGCGCCCACAGACGGCTTCTTCATCGCCGCCAATTCCCAGCATCCGGAGGAGGCCAAACTGTTCCTGGCTTTCCTGGGCTCGGTGAAGGCGCAGCAGTACTTCGCCGATACTCTGGGACGGCTGCCGACCAACATGGGGGTGGATACCAGCAAGTTCACCCCGGTCCAGTTGAAGGGTATGGAACTGATCAAGGGCGCCGACTACGTGGCCCAGTTCTACGACCGGGACACCACTCCGGAGATGGCCGAGAAGGGCATGGCGGCCTTCATGGAGTTCTGGGATAACCCCGGCACCATTGACGACATTTTGGCCCGGCTGGAAGCCGCCCGGCAGGAAATCTTTGCCGAGCAGTAGCCACAGCGGGGGGCCCGCAGGCCTGCGGGCCCCCCCTTTTCTCTATTGCGAGCATTCCATAGCGCGGGGACATCCCCGCAAGTTAAAAACGTGGTGGCGCCGGTAGTGCAAGATGGGAATCCTGCGCCACGGGTTTCTGGAGCGTGATGCAGGCCGTCGGGGGCCTGCCGGCTGTAGGCTAACAAGCCTGCGTTACGCTATTGCAGGAGTGCCGGATGAGCGTGAAAATTCTCCGATCCCGCCTGACGCCGTATCTCTTCCTCATCGGCCCTCTCATTCTATATCTGGTCTGGGTCATCGGGCCGATGCTCTACACGGTGTACCTGAGTTTCACCAACTGGGATGGCGTATCCTCCCCCGCCGTCATCGGCTGGCGCAATTATCAGAAACTCTTCCGGGACCCCGTCTTCTACATCTCGTTGACGAACAATCTTAAGTGGATGATCAGCTTTATCACTATTCCGGTGATAGCCGGGCTGGCCCTGGCGCTGGTCCTCAACCGAAACATCCCCGGGGCCAAATTCTTCAAGACTTCTTTCTACTCCCCAATGGTCCTCTCCTTGGTCGTCTGCGGGCTCATCTGGTCCTGGATGTACCACCCGGCGAAGGGGTTGATCAATGAGACCTTCCGGGCCATCGGGCTGGATATGCTGGCCAAGGGGTGGCTCAGCGACCGCCGCCTGGTGATGTGGGCCATCATCGCCGTCGGCGTCTGGCGGCAGGTGGGGTACGTGATGGTCCTCTATCTGGCGGGCCTGCAGGGGATTGACCCCACGCTGGTGGATGCCTCCAAGGTGGACGGCTGCAACCAGTGGCAGACCATCCGGCACGTCATCCTCCCCCTCCTGGCTCCGGTTACCGTCGTGGTGGTGGTCATCAGCATCATTGACTCCCTGCGCGCGTTTGACCTGGTCTCGGTGATGACCCGGGGAGGGCCGTATTACTCCTCCAGCGTCCTGGCCAACTTCATGTACATTGAGGCTTTCAACAACTACAAGATGGGATACGGTGCGGCGATTTCGGTCATCCTATTCCTCCTCAGCGCCGTTTTCATCTTCCTGTATCTTTGGCGGGTCCTGCAGACGGAAATGGAGTATTAGCGATGAGCACGCAGCAATTTTTCCGTTCCCCCTGGCGGGCGGCCGGGTACGTCCTGCTGGTCATCATCACTCTGCTCTGGCTGGTCCCCTTCGGGCAGGCCATCCTGACCTCCTTTCGCTCCTACGACGACATTATGATTCGCGGCTTCTTTTCGCTGCCCAAGACGATCTCCCTCAATAGTTACCGGGAAGCGTGGGAACGGGGCGGGATGCGCTACTATCTGCCCAACAGTTTCATCATTACCATCCCCTCCCTGATTCTGACGCTGTTTTTCTCCTCCCTTTCCGCCTACGCCCTGGCCCGTTTCCGCTTTCGGGGAAATCGGGCGCTGTACTTCCTGTATGTGGGCGGGACGATGCTCCCCTTCCAGGTGCTGATGCTGCCGGTGTTCCGCCTGACCAACGCGCTGGGGCTCTACGATACGTACTGGGGGTTGATTGCCTTCCACACGGCCTTCCAACTGGGCTTCTGCACCTTCCTCCTGCGCAACTATATGCGCACCGTCCCCGGCGAAATCTTGGAAGCGGCCCGCATGGACGGCTGCAGTGAGTTCCGCATCTGGTGGCAAATTATGATGCCGCTGACGCTCCCGGCTCTGGCTGCCCTGGCGACGCTGGAGTTCACCTGGATTTTCAATGATTACCTCTGGGCCATCATCCTCCTGCGCAGCGACAGCCTGAAACCGGTCACCGCCGGCCTGGCGACCCTCCAGGGTCAGTATGTGACGGACTGGACGGTTATCGTGGCGGGGGCTCTCCTGGCGACCATCCCGACGGTGATTGTCTTCATTTTCCTCCAGCGGTACTTCATTGAGGGGCTGACACTGGGGGCAACCAAATAGCGAACCCAACGGCGATAGCGGTCGGATTGCCGCCGCCACAAAATTTAGTATAATACAACCCATCCCGAATCAGGTGAACCCTCATGTTCTTCTACGGCTGCGACTACTATCCTGAACATCGTCCGGAATCTTTCTGGGAAGGGGACGCCCGCCAGATGCAGGAGGCGGGCTTCAACGTCGTCCGCATCGGCGAGTTCGCCTGGGCCCGTATGGAGCCGACCGAAGGCCAGTATGACTGGGGCTGGTTGGACCGGGCCATAGAGGTCCTCCACCGACATGGACTGCTGGTGGTTTTGGGCACGCCTACAGCGGCCCCACCCCCCTGGCTGGTGGCGACCCACCCCGAAATTCTCCCCCGCGACTGCCACCGCCGGGTCCGCCACGCCGGGAGCCGCCGCCACTACTGTCCCAACAGTCCCACTTACCAGGAATATACCCGCCGCATCGTCACTGCGCTGGCCCAGCGATACGGCGCCGACGAACGGGTAATCGGCTGGCAGATAGATAACGAGTTCGGCTGCCACGACACCGGTCTCTGCTACTGCGACACCTGCGCAGCCCGCTTCCAGGAATGGCTGCGGGAGCGCTACGGCTCCCTGGAGGCCCTCAACGAGGCCTGGGGGACCGTCTTCTGGTCCGCCATCTACCGTTCGTGGGATGAGATTCCCCTCCCCTGGGCCGCGCCAGCAGAGCACAACCCGGCGCACTTGCTGGACTTTCTCCGCTTCGGCACCGACTCCTTTCGCCAGTACCAGCAGTTGCAGATAGACATCCTCCGGAAGCACGCCCCAGGGCAGCTCATCACCCATAATTACATGCCTTTCCATTCGCGGGAACTGAATTTCTACGACCTGGCAGCCCCGCTGGACTTCGTCTCCTGGGACAATTATCACTTCTACGGGGCCACGCCGGCCCTGGTCGCGGCAACCCACGACCTCTATTGGGGGATGAAGGCCCGCAACTACTGGGTGATGGAGCAGCAGGTTAGCCAGGTGAACTGGGCGCCCTACAACCCCGTCTTCCGCCCCAACGAGGTGGGCCTAAAGGTCTGGCAGTCGGTAGCCCACGGAGCCGATGGCATCCTCTACTTCGCCTGGCGGGCGACGACGCGGGGCGCCGAAATCTACCACTCCGGCCTTCTGGACTACAGCAATCGCCCAACCCGAGGGTACGAGGAAGCCCGCCAGATTGGTCAGATTCTTCAGCGTCTGGCTCCCTATCTGGAGGGGAGCGTCCCTCCGGCAGAGGTGGCCATCCTCCACGACTACGCCTCCCGCTGGTCGCTGGACATCCAGCCCCACAACCGCGACCTGGCCGACGATGAGACATTCCGGCGAGCCCTGATGGGGCCCTACGAAGCCCTTTGGGCCCGCAACATCCCCGTGCACATCCTGCGGGCCGCCCCGGAGGCCGACCTATCCGTCTACAAACTGGTCATCCTCCCGGCGCTGAACCTGGTGGGCCCCGAACTGGCCCGGCGGCTGGTGGATTACGTCCAGGGCGGCGGGACGCTCATCGCCACCGCCCGGACGGGCTTCAAGGACGAATACGGACGGGTTCCGGGTCAGCCCCCCGGCCATCTGGCTGACCTGCTGGGGGTGGTCGTTGAAGAGTTTGATTCTCTGCCGCCGGACCGCCACAACCGGGTGCGGTTTGTCTACGGGCCCACTGGCTCTGTTCCCGTTTCCTTGTGGATGGAAGTTCTGCAGCCGACCGGGGCCCAACCATTAGCGGTCTACGAGGAAGACTTCTACGCCGAGAGCCCCGCCGCGACCATCGCGGAGGTGGGCCGGGGCCGGGCTCTTTATGTGGGCGTCCTGGCGGGCGCGGAATTCTACGGCCCGCTGATGGACTGGCTGCTGCCCCAACTGGGGATTCATTCCCCTCTGGCAACGCCGGAAGGAGTAGAAGCGAAGGTCCGGATGGGCCCCCGGGGCCGGGTGTTGTTCCTACTGAATCACAACGGACAGCCGGTCCGGGTCTCCCTCCCCGTGCCAGCCAAAGACATCGTCAGCGAAGAGCGACTGGAGGGAGCGGTAGAATTGGGGCCGCGAGGAGCCCGAATTCTCCTATCACAACCCCCTGCGCTGGAAGATTAGGGGGAGGGATTGGGGGCGGGCGGCAGAGCCGCCTGCCCCCAACCGTTTTCCCGAAAGGCGGCAAGGCCTCAGTATTTACCCCCCACCCCCGCCTGTTTCTTCTCCTGAAGTTCACCGAACAGGTTCTCCCTATTGACTTTGCCCCCATATGGAGCTTGACAAAATTCTCAAACGTGATATAATGATACTAAAATGGTATCATTTCCAGGCCTATGTTGACCATCAACCAGAAGTCCGACTACGCTGCGCGGATTCTCCTCCACTTGGCTACGCAACCTCCGGGAGCAACCATCACAGTGCGGGAAGCGGCCCAAGCGCGCCTGGTTCCATATGCTCTGGCACGGCGGCTCTTCTCCCTGATGGCCCACGCTGGCTTTCTAAAAACTCATCGGGGCAAGGGCGGCGGCTTTTCCCTCGCCCGCTCCCCGGCAGAGATCAGCTTGCTGGAGGTCGTGGAGGCTGTGGAGGGGCCCGTTGCGCTGAACCGCTGCATAGTAGAACCCCAGAGGTGCCCCGTAGTTCCCGAGTGTCCGGTCCACGAGGAGTGGGCGAGAGCGCGGGATATGCTTCGGGAGCATCTGGGCCAGGTCAATTTCCAGCAACTGGCGGAACGGGCTGTTGCGGCCCCAAAATCATCCTGATTCCAGAGGAGGTGAACTATGGATCCCTTACCCCTTGCCCGCTGGCAGTTTGCCATCACTACCATCTTCCACTGGCTCTTCGTCCCCCTCACCCTGGGCCTCTCCCTCTTCATCGCCCTCGTGCAGACCCAGTATGTCCGCACCGGCAACGAGAAGTACAAACAGATTGCCCGCTTCTTCGGCCCTATCCTCCTGCTGAACTTCGCGATGGGGGTAGTGACCGGCATCGTCCAGGAGTTCCACTTCGGCCTCAATTGGTCGGAGTACAGCCGGTTTATGGGCGATATCTTCGGCGCTCCCCTGGCGATTGAGGCCCTCCTGGCCTTCTATCTGGAATCCACCTTCCTGGCCGTCTGGTATTTCGGTTGGGACCGACTCTCCAAGAAAGCCCATCTGGCGGCGGCTTGGCTGGTAGCGCTGGGCACCAACATCTCCGCCTACTGGATTCTGACGGCCAACTCCTTTATGCAGCATCCCCGAGGCTACATTCTCCAGGGGGGCCGGGCGCTGATGGCCGACTTCTTCGCCCTCATCACCAACCCCAACATCCCCTTCCAGTTCACCCACGTCCTGACCGGCGGCCTTGCCCTCTCTGGCTTCGTCGTTATGGCCTTCGCTGCGTGGCGCTTGCTGAAGGGACGGGAGAAGGAACTATTCGGACTGGCCTTCCGTTGGGGCGCGCGCTTCGCCCTGATCGGCTCTCTGCTGGTCGGCATCATCGGCCACTTCCAGGGCCAGTTCCTCCTTCAGGTGCAGCCTATGAAGCTGGCGGCGGCGGAGGCCCTCTGGGAGACGGAACAGCCTGCCTCTTTTGTGGTCTTCGCTATCCCCAACGAACGGACTCAGACCAACGCGCTGGCCATCCGTATCCCTTACCTGCTTTCTTTCCTCTCATACAACAGCTTCACCGCACGGGTGGAAGGGCTAAAGGACCTGGAGAAGGCGGCGGTCGCCCAGTACGGTCCCGGGCAGTACATCCCGCCGGTGGCCATTAACTTCTACGCCTTCCGCATAATGGTCCTGGCGGGCCTGGCGATGATTGTGCTGGCGACTTTAGCCGTCGCTGCCAAGCGGCCAGAGGCCCGGCCTGGCCTCCTGAAAATCTTGCTCTGGGCGCCGATCCTCCCCTACGTCGCCGGCACTGCAGGGTGGATTGTGGCAGAAGTAGGCCGCTGGCCTTGGATCGTCTACGGCCTGCTCCGCATAGAAGATGCCATCTCGCCCAACGTCTCCGCCGGGAGCATCATCTTCTCCCTGGTTGTCCTGACCGGCCTCTACACTCTCTTAAGCGTCTTGGCCTTCCGTCTGGCTGTGAAACAAGACGCTCAGAAGGCAGTCGGTCAGACGGCCGAAGCCTATTAGGAGGGTAGCCATGGACCTGAATACGATCTGGTTTATCCTGATCGCCATTCTGTTTACGGGCTTCTTCGTCCTGGAGGGGTTTGACTACGGTGTGGGGATTCTCCTGCCCTTCCTGGGGAAGAAGGACGAGGAGCGTCGGATTATCATCAATACCATCGGCCCCCTCTGGGATAGCAACGAAGTCTGGATGATTACCGCAGGCGGGGCGATGTTTGCGGCCTTCCCCCAGGCCTATGCGACGCTCTTCAGCGGGGCCTATCTCGCCCTCATCCTGATGCTGGTCGGCCTCATCCTGCGGGGGGTCGGCTTTGAGTTCCGCAGCCGCTCTCCTTCCCCCCGCTGGCGCAACACCTGGGACTGGATCCTCTTCGTCGGCTCGCTGCTCCCGGCCTTTCTCTGGGGTGCGGTGGTGGGGAACCTGATGCGCGGCCTGGCGATTGACGCCCGGATGACCTACTGGGGCGGCTTGCTGCCCCTGCTCAATCCCTTCGCCCTCTGGGCGGGATTGACCTTTGTCGCCCTTTTCGTGACCCACGGTGCCAACTTCCTGGCCCTGCGCGCCTCCGGGGAGGTGGAGAAGCGGGCTAAAGCGGTGGCCTTCTGGGCCTGGATTGTCGCCGTCGTCCTCACCGTCGTGTTTGTCGTCTGGGCCTTTTTCGCCACCGACATCCTCACCAAGCCCGGCGTCAACGGCCTGGTCCCAGCGGTCCTGGCCGCCGTGGCGCTCCTCCTGGTGGGGTACTTCCTCCGACGGGGCCGCTTCGGCTGGGCCTTCAGCACGGGCACTCTGACCTTCGTCCTGGCCACTGCGATGGTCTTCGCCGGCCTCTATCCCCGCATCCTCATCTCCACCCTGAGCCCGGCCTACAGTCTCACCATCTACAACGCCTCCTCCTCCCCGTACACTCTGCGGGTGATGACCATCGTCGCGCTCATTTTTGTCCCCATCGTCCTGGCCTACCTGGCCTGGACCTACAAGGTCTTCAGCGACCGGGTGACAGGCAAGAAGGTCGTCTACTGAGCCGATGCACCGACGCCTGCTGGGGCTTGCGCGCGAACAGAGGGGGCTTTTTCTTCTCACCTGCGGCTCGCTCTGGGTCGCCGGGCTTCTGACCATCGCTCAGGCAGCGCTCTTCAGCCGGATTGTGGACGGGGCATTCCTGGGCGGGCGTACTCTCTCCCAGGAGATGCCCCGTCTCTGGCTGCTCCTGGGCGTCATCCTGGCCCGTTCCGCCGTCTCTGGGCTCCACGAGATGACCGCCCGGGCCATCGCGGTTCGGGTAAAGCATAACCTGCGCCGCCGTCTCTTTGCCCACATTCAGGCCCTCGGCCCCCTCTACACCCGTGGACAGCGCACAGGCGAACTGGCCGCAACCGCCGTAGAGGGCGTGGAAGCCCTGGACGCCTATTTTTCTCAGTTCTTGCCTCAAATCGTCGTCACCGCCCTGGTCCCCCTGACCATCCTGCTCTTCGTGTTCTTCCAGGACTGGCCCTCCGCGCTGGTGATGCTGGTCACTGCCCCGATGATCCCCCTGCTGATGGTCCTCATCGGGAAGGGCGCGGAGGCTCTCACACGCCGGCAGTATCAGATGCTGGGACATCTCTCTGCGCAACTCCTGGATGCCCTCTATGGACTGACAACCCTGAAATTGTTCGGACGGTCCAGGGAATACGCGGAGACGGTTGCCCGGGTGAGCGATCAGTACCGCCGGGCCACCCTCAGCGTCCTGCGGCTGACGTTTCTCTCCGCTTTCGTGTTGGAACTTATGACGACCATCAGCACTGCCATCATCGCTGTGGAAGTGGGGTTGCGGCTGCTGTACGGTTGGCTGACCTTCCCCGCCGCTTTCTTCGTTCTGGTCCTGGCCCCGGAGTTCTACATCCCCTTCCGAATGCTCGGCCTCCGGTTCCACGCCGGGATGGCAGGGGTGAGCGCGGCGGAGCGGCTCTTTGCGATTCTGGACAAGGCCCCCCTTCGCCCCTCCGCCGTTTCCCACCCCCAGGCGCCTGTTCGGGCAGTCGTCCTGGAGAACGTCTCCTACACGTATCCGGGGGAGTCCCGCCCTGCGCTCTTCCGCATGAGCCTGCGCCTGGAGCGGGGCCAGCAGGTGGCGCTGGTCGGGCCCAGCGGGGCGGGCAAGACTACCCTGGCTGGGCTGCTCCTGGGTTTTCTGACCCCCACGGAGGGACGGGTCCGCACCGAATACGCCGACGGCCATGTTGTGGACGGTCCGCCGCCCTGGGAACAGGTCGCCTGGGTGCCCCAGCAGCCCTATATCTTCCAGGACACGCTGGAGGCGAACCTGCGTCTGGCCCGCCCCGACGCGGCCCCGGAGGACCTGGAACGGGCTTGCCGGGACGCCCGTCTGGAAGACTGGGTCCGTTCGCTGCCGGAGGGGCTGAAGACCCTCGTGGGCACCGAGGCGGCCCGCCTCAGCGGGGGGGAGGCCCAGCGTCTTGCCCTCGGCCGGGCCTTCGTAAAAGATGCCCCCATCTTGATTATGGACGAGCCTACCGCCCATCTGGATCCGGATACAGAGGCCAGGTTGGCGGAGAGCACCCGCCGCCTGCTGGAGGGCCGGACCGCCCTGGTGATTGCCCACCGCCTGTACACCGTCCAGAATGCCGACCGTATCGTGGTGCTGGACGAGGGCCGGATTGTGGAGGAGGGAACCCATACCGAACTGATGGCCCGAAACGGCCTCTATGCCCGGCTGGTCTCCGCTTCCGGGGCGTTTCTCCCCGCCGCTGTGGAGCCAGCGTTAGGGACCCTCCTCCCTCCCTCTCTTCCGGAGCCCGAGGGGTCCCCGTCGCCTGTCCTCTCCGGAGTGACCGCCGCCGTTTCCTCTGTCCAGGGGCAGGAGAGACACGGCCTGTTGCTCCGGCGCCTGCTGGGGTTCCTGCGGGGGTACGAGCCAAGGGTCGCCCTCTCCGTCCTCCTGGGCGCGCTGACCATTGGGGCCAGCGTCTCTCTGCTGGGGACATCGGCCTGGCTGATTGCGAAGGCGGCGCTCCAGCCACCGCTGGGAAGCCTCTACGTTGCCATCGTCGGCGTGCGCTTCTTCGGCATCGCCCGGGCCGCCTTCCGCTACGCTGAGCGCCTCGTCTCTCACGACATCACCTTCCGCATCCTGGCCCGGCTGCGGGTCTGGCTGTATCAGCACCTGGAGCCCCGCTTCCCTGCTTGCCTGACGACCCACCACGCCGGGGACTTGCTGGCAAGGGTGGTGGGGGACGTGGAAGTGCTGGAGAACCTCTACGTCCGGCTGCTGGCGCCGGTTCTGGTGGCCGGGCTCACAGCCCTGGGAGTTGGGGCTTTCCTCTGGGGGTACTCGTCCGGGCTGGCCCTGGTGGCCCTGGCGTGTTTCGTGGCCGTCGGAGGGCTGCTGCCCTTCTGGATGGGGCGCTTGGGGCGGAAACCGGCGCGGGAGGTGGTCGTGGAGCGGGCTCGTCTGAGCGCCCTGTTGGTAGACGGCATCCTCGGCCTGGCCGACCTGCTGGTCTATGGCCGCGCTCCCGACTTTGCCGACCGCCTGGCCCGGGCCGACGCTGCCTACGGCCGCGCGCAGGAGCGGCTGGCCCGCCTCAGCGCCCTCCACACCGCCCTGGGAACCTTGCTGACCAACCTGGCCCTCTGGGGCATCCTCCTCATAGCAGTCCCGCTGGTGACGGCGGGCCGGATAGACGGGGTGATGCTGGGAGCCCTGGGCCTGCTGGCCCTGGCATCCTTTGAGGCCGTCGTTCCTCTCCCCCAGGCCGCCCAGACCTGGGAAAGCGTCCGAACCGCTGCCAGCCGCCTGCTGGAACTGGCCGATTCCCCCCTTCCGGTCTCCGAACCCTCTGCGCCTCCGGTGGCCCGTCCACGGGACGGCTCTCTGGAGATAGAGAGGCTGACCTTCACATATCCGGGGGCAGCACGCCCTGCGCTGGAGGAGGTGACACTGCGGATTCCGGCGGGGAAGAGGGTGGCAATTGTGGGCCCCAGCGGCGCAGGGAAAAGCACCCTCGTTCATCTCCTGCTACGCTTCTGGGACTATGAGCAGGGGGAGATTCGGCTGGGCGGGGTCTCCCTCAAGGACCTCCCCGCGGATTCAGCGCGGGCGTTCTTCGCCGTCGTGCCCCAGCGGGTAGAGGTTCTGAGCGCGACGGTGCGGGAGAACCTGGGGCTGGCCAGGCCTGAGGCGGCTCCGGAGGAACTGGATGCCGCCGTCCGGGCGGCCCGGTTGGAGGAGGTGGTGACCCACCTCCCTCAGGGGTACGACACCTACCTGGGCGAGCGGGGCGGACGGCTCTCGGCGGGGGAGCGCCAGCGGGTCGCAATCGCCCGAGCCCTCCTGCGGTCGGCTCCCATTCTGCTGGTGGATGAGCCGACGGCTCATTTGGACCCCGTCACAGAACGGGAGGTTGTGGCGGCGCTGCTGCGCTTCTTCCGCAAGCGTACGGTCCTCTGGATCACCCACCGCCTGGTGGGGATGAAAGAGATGGACGAGGTCGTGGTGCTGGACCGGGGCCGGGTGGTGGAGCGGGGGACCCATGAGGAACTGCTGGCCCGGAACGGCCTTTACCGTCGCCTCTGGGACCTGCAGGCCGGAGGGGAATGTAGATATTCCTGCCCCCAAAACGGGCAGCCGACCGCGCCCATTCCAGAAGGCCGCTGAAGGTGGGGCTTATCAGGGTTTACAGGGCCGATCCGTCCAGCCGATACCGCTGGAGCGTCTCCCTCAGCGAAGGGCTGACCTGGACCTTCACCTGCTGGACCAACTGGTGGACCAGAGCGCTCCCAAACCGCTCCAGCACTACCTCCCGCTGAATCTCCAGAAACCGGCGGTATATCTCTGCCAGTTCCTCTGTCCGCAGGGCAGGGTCTGTGCGGTCCTCAATCCGGCTGGCGTTGAGGCGAATGGGGAGACCGGCGTCCAGAGCGCGCTGGTTCACCATATCCTCACAGGTGAAGTCGTCGGGCGAGGTCCGATAGGGTTTGGTGGCCCGGCAAAAGAGTTCCGCAAACTCCCGGAAGGCCCGCCGTAGGCGGACTTTCTCCACATCCCCCGGACGGATCAGACCGGCGACGTAGAGGCCATAGAGGATTTTACTGGTCTCAAACTCCGTCAGGCCGCAGGCGCGCGCCACGTCCGAGACATCCCCCACGCCATCCAGCGCCTGCCAGACTGTCTGCTCCTCCGGAGTCAGTTGCCACTCCTCGGAGAAAGTCAAGTCGCCCCGGCGTTCAAAAATGGCCTCGGCGGAGGGGACCACTCGCTGGATGGTCGTCCAGTTATCCACCCACCGGGCTCCGGCCAGGAGGAGCGCTTCCACGCTGATCTGCAGGGGGATGCATCCCTCCTGGGGACCGGACCTCTGGTCAAAGGTGAAGGCCCCCTCCTGCCAGCGGAAGAGGTCATAGATGTCGTTCAGGACCTGTTCCGGGCTCCGAATCTTCCCGTCGGGGCCCCGGGCGGCGGCGCAGACGGGACGCCCTTCGTAGAAAGAGATGGTGCGTACAGAGGCGCCGTCGGTGACTGTGAGGGTGCCGCTATGGCGGCCGGAGGCGATCAGTTTGATCAGGTCGGGGAGGTGGAAATCCCGCAGGTCCCCGGTGAGCAGCATCATACCCCGGTACTCTTGGGCTTCCTCCCCCCGCAGATGGCGGATAATCCCCTCCAGCCACTCCCGCTCCGTCCGGGCACAGACGGCGGTACGGGTGAGGATGGCGCAACGGAGAGGGTCGCCTGCCGCCCGCTGGTAAGCCTGAGTGACCTCCACTTCCCGGCGACGCAGGAACTCCAGCCGCCGTTCCAGAAGGCCCAGCACCTGCTCCTGAGGCAGTTTGTTCAGGAGATAAATCCCCAGGTCATAGTCGGAGTAGGAGGGCTCCTGAGAGGCCAGCGCCTCTTCCATCCCGGCGAAGAAGGCGTGCCGCCCCTGGTCGGTCAGATGGTAGATGCTGCGCTCCGGTCCCTCGCCACGCGCACGGGTCTCCATCACCAGCCCCCGGCGGCGGAGTTTGGAAAGCGAATAGTAAATGGCCGCCGGGCTGATGGCCAGCCAAAGGCCCACATCCGCTGCACGAATCTGCTGGAGAATCTCGTACCCGTGCATCGGCCGGTCCAGCAGCAATCCCAGGACCAGCAGGTCATTTCGGGTGAGCCCCGCTCGCTCTTCCATATCGCCTCCGGCGGGTGGGATAGAGACTACTTTATCATTATACCACAACTCCAGATAAACGCCAGAATATTCAACATGGACTTGACAGGAGAAAAAACTTGCGGTATAATCAACATGGTTGTTTTCGTGATGTATTATTCAATTCTGAATACACCGGAGGCCTCCAGTGGAGATTTCCCGCCGTCGGTTCCTGGGCCTGGTCGCCGCTGGCGCGGCGGCTGTGGCAGGTGTCCCGCTCCTGAAGGGTATCCTCCCAGCCATCGTCCGTGAGCGCCCCAAGGCCCGTTACGCTCTTGTGATAGATACCAACAAGTGCACCGGATGCGGCGCCTGCATAGAGGCCTGCCGCCTGCGCAATAACCTCCCTGAAGGAATCAGTTACATCTACCGTATTGTCAAGGGGGACTCCCGCAAGCCCTGGTTCCTCATGGTTCAGTGTCAGCACTGTGCCAACCCGCCCTGCGCCACCGTCTGCCCCACTAACGCGACCTACCGGCGGGAGGACGGGGTGGTGCTGATTGACGAGCGGCTCTGCGTAGGCTGTAAATACTGTATGCAGGCCTGCCCCTACCGGGCGCGCGTGTACGAAGAGGAGCGCGGAGTGGCCGATAAGTGCTGGCTCTGTCTGCCCTGGGTTCTGGGGGGTGGGCTCCCTGCCTGCGTGGAAGCCTGCATCCCCGGCGCCCGTTTCTTCGGCCGCGCCGATGACCCCGAGAGCGAGGTCGCCCAACTGATTGCCTCCGGCCGAGCCAAACCCCTCCACCCCGAATTCGGCACCGACCCATCCATCCTGTTCTACGTGATAGACGAAGCGTGAGGTGCGCAATGCATGAGATCTGGGGTTGGCTTCCGGCAATCTACCTCTTTCTGGGAGGCCTGGGCGCAGGCGCGCTGATGGTCGCCGCTATCTTTGAGTTCTCCGGCGACCGCTATCGGTCCAACTTCTGCCCCACTGCCCTGGTAGGCGCGACCGTCCCTGGCCCGTTGGTTATCCTGGGCACGATTCTGCTCATCTTTGACCTGGGGGCCGGACGATGGGAGCCCTGGCGCATCCCCTATATGTTTACCAACTTCTCCTCGGTGATGACCTGGGGGGTCTGGCTGCTCACCTTCTTCATCCCGGTCTCGCTGATCTACGGTTTCCTGGAAGTTCTGGATACCTTCCCGGCGACGCAGGAGTGGCTGCGGGGCCGGCAGTGGCTGCGCTGGACAAAGTTCCTTTGGAACTTCCCCCTCCGCCGGACCAAACGGGTCTTCGCCGGAATCGGCGTGGCGCTGGCTTTCGGTGTTGCCATCTATACCGGTATCCTCCTCAGCGCCGTGGGGCCGGCCATCCCCTTCTGGTCCACGCCCGCTTTCCCCGGGCTTCATATCCCACTGATGCCCCTCCTGTTTCTCGTCTCCGCGTTTTCCACGGGGGAGGCATTGACGGTGGACCTGATGGCAACGCTTTTCGCGGACGGGCGAATCCCCCACGGACGACGGGTCCATTTGATCCACCTGGCGGTGATTGCCGCCGAGGCGCTCCTGGTCAGCCATCTGCTCATCCACGCCTTCGGGGAGGGAGGAGCCGCAGCGGAAGCGGCTCGCCAGATTGCCTTCGGTCAGCACAGCCTGGTGTTCTGGGTCTTCGTCATCCTCCTGGCTATCGTTTTCCCCTTCGTCGGCCATCTCTACGCGGCGGGTTTGGGGCGCCATCTGTCGCCCTCGGGAATCAGTTCGGGGCTCAGCATCCTGTTCTCCGGACTCTTCCTGCGGTATCTGATCCTGGCCAGCGGGATCCACGCGTTCTTATGAAGGAGATGTTCTATGTCTTTTTCCCGATGGTTTCCATGGGTTGCGGTTCCTGTGGCTCTGCTCCTGGTTCTGGGCGTTATCCTCGTCGGCATCTTGCTGGAGCCGGCCCTTCAGGCCGTGATGGCTCAGCCGGAGCCCACGCCGACGCCGGAACTGTTAAATTACCGAGCCCCTCAATCGGTGGGGTGTATTCATTGCCATGTCTCTGAGGCGGCCCTCCGAGCCACGCTGGGGCCCGATGCCGATATCAGCCACTTGTTGATCCGGCCCGACGAAGTGTACTCCCTTCACGGTCGGTTGGGATGTGTGACCTGTCACGGAGGGGATGGGTATACCGAGGAGGTTGCGGCGGCCCATCAGGGACTGGTCCCCAATCCCAGCGACTACCGGGAGGCGGGTCGGGTATGCCTTCACTGCCACGCTGACCTGCGTACGGACATACCGGAGAAATACTTACACACTCCCCACGAGCGAATTCTGAGGGGGATTCAGGAAGGCTGGGAGGTCTGCGCGTGCAGTAACTGCCACGGTCCGGTGGCTCACGGAGTGGAACCGATCGCCTCTCACGAGGGCCTGGCGGTCTACTGTATTGACTGTCATACGGCCCGAAATGTGCCGCCGGAGCGGCTGAAGTGCTATGGCTGTCACATCAGTCCGCATGATATTGAACTGGATTGCGAAACATGCCACCGTTCGGTGAGCACCTGGGCCCAAGTTCGGTTGGCCATCCATCCTACAGAGTTGACAGGAGGCCACGCCGGGCTCAGTTGTTTCGCCTGTCACGAGAAGCCTGCGTTCCGTACCATCAGCGGATACACTTGCAAAGATTGCCATCAGCGTCCCCACGAGTTCGGGGGCGATAACTGCGAGCTCTGCCATACCCCGGAGGGTTGGCGCCAGTAGTCCCGATGCGCGGGGCTTGCGGCTGCTCTTTTTGCCGACGGGGGGCAGCGCCGAAGGCCATACCCCAAAAGGTTTCGCCTTGCGGGGCTCGCCCGAAGCGTCGGCTTCTCCGGGCCTACGGCTCGGCACAGCGCTGTTGCAAAAAACCCAATCCAGAAAAATCTAAATCTCAAAAGGAGGAGATACTATGAAACGCCCATTCTATCCCATAATAATCGCTCTGGCAGTCGTCTCTGTGCTGCTGGTGGGCTGCGCCCGACCCACGCCGGTTCCGCCGACCGCGACGCCGGCACCGCCCACGGCGACCCCCGTCCCGCCGACAGCGACACCGGTGCCGCCTACGCCGACGCCGGAGCCCACTCCGGTACCGCCGTCTGCTATCATCCTGGAGGCCGCATCGGCCTACTTCACCAAGGGGATGAAACTGATCAACGCAGATGCGGTCTACGAGAACCTCAACGACGGCGACGCCAAGAATGACCCGCTCATCCTGGACATCCGCAAGCCGGAGGACTACGCGCTGGGCCACATTAAGGGCGCAGTGAACATCGGCGCGGCGAAAATCTTTGAGCCGGACATCCTGGCGAAACTGCCCAAGGACAAGCCCATCGTCGTCTACTGCTACACCGGTCAGACCTCCGGGCAGGTGGTAGCGGCCCTGAACATGCTGGGCTACGACGCTCATAGCCTCCGCTTCGGTATGGCCTCCTGGGCGCTGGTGGAGGGGGTCTCCGCCGGTCCCTGGAAGGACGAGATGAGCAAGAACTACCCGGTGGACAAGGAGACCGTCGCCGAGTTGACCGGCAACTTCCCGACGCCGGAACCGCTGGGGAAAGATGTGGCCTCCGCTGCCCAGGCTTACTTCGCCAAGGGGATGAAACTGATCAACGCGGATGCGGTCTATGAGAACCTCAACGACGGCGACCCCAAGAACGACCCCATCATCCTGGACATCCGCAAGCCGGAGGACTACGCGTTGGGCCGCATCAAGGGCGCGGTGAACATCGGCGCAGGCGCCATCTTCAAGCCGGAGACGCTGGCGAAACTGGATCCTAAGCGCCAAATTGTCGTCTACTGCTACACCGGCCAGACCTCCGGGCAGGTGGTAGCGGCTCTGAATCTGCTGGGATACGACGCTCATAGCCTCCGCTTCGGCCTGCCCTCCTGGGCACTGGTGGAGGGGGTCTCCGCCAGTCCCTGGCGGGACGCAATGAGCAAGAACTACCCGGTGGACCTGGAGCCCCACCAGTTGCCGTAAGAAGAATGCACCGGACGTGCCGGGCACTTCTGGAAGTGCCTGGCACGTTCCTCTCTCCACAGGAGGTGTTGCAGTGCGAAAGGGAATCTGGCTGTTTCTCGGCGGCCTGCTGGGACTGGTCCTGACGGCCTGTCTGGCCCGACCGGAGATTACCCCGCTGCCGCCCAGCCCGATGCTCCCCATCGTCCCCACCCTGGAGACCACTCTGGTCCCCTCCACAGAGACCCCAGCGTTACAGGCCGATAGCAGTACCTGCATCGCCTGCCACACCAGCGAGGAGACGCTGAGGGTGCTGGCCGTGGAGCCGGAGGAAGCCGAGCACCTCTCCGAAGGGGAGGGTTGAGGGGGCTCGTTGCCTCCGGTGGAGGCATGGGAGAAAGTCTTCCTGGACGACCAGGCGCTGGGCCAGGCCCACGCAGCCTTGGGCTGTATCGCCTGCCACGGCGGCGTCGGCGGGACAATGGACATGGAGGAGGCCCACCAGGGCATCGTCCGCGACCCCGATCCTCTCTGGACCTGCGCGTCCTGTCACAAGTCTATCGTTGAGACCCACAAGACCAGCCTGCATGCGACGCTGGCGGGATACTTCACGGTTCTCCGGGCCCGCAGCACTGAAGAACAGTGGCCCCGGTTGATGGTCGCCTTTGAGAATCACTGCAGCAAATGCCATGTCTCCTGCGGCCAGTGCCACGTGAGCCGGCCCACGGCCAACGAAGGCGGTCTGCTGGCAAGGCACGAGTTTAAGGTCCCCCCTCCGATGAACCTGACCTGCACCGGCTGCCACGGTTCCCGGGTCAACGACGAGTACAAGGGCAAAAACCAGACGGCCGACGGGCAGCCCATCCCTGCTGATGTCCACTACAACCCTGGCGGTATGGCCTGCTTCGCCTGCCACAGTGGGGACCAGATGCACGGCGCGCTGGGTGTCTTCAACCACCGCTACGACGGCCCACCGGACCCCTCCTGTACTCAGGCGGGATGCCACGAGAATGTCGGCGGACCGGACGACCCTGTGACCTACCACACCGAGCCGCATATGGAGAAAGTGCAGTGCCAGGTCTGCCACGCGGCGCCCTACAAGCACTGTTACAACTGTCATGTGCAACTTTCCGAAGAGGGCGTCCCGTATTTCAAGTCCGATCCATCGGAGATTTACTTCATCATCGGGAAGAACCCCATCCAGAGTCCGGAGCGACCCTGGGAGTACGTAGTGCTGCGGCATGTGCCGATAGCGCGGGACTCCTTCGCCTACTACGGCGCAAACCTGCTGCCCAACTTTGATGCGCGGGAGACCTGGACCTACGCCACGCCGCACACCATCCAGCGCCGCACCCCGCAGACGGAGTCCTGCAACGCCTGTCATGGGAATGCATCCCTCTTCCTGACGGAGGACTTCGTCCGCCGCAAAGCCCCGGACGAGGTGGAGGCGAACCGCAGGGTCATTGTGACAAAGGTTCCATAAAAAGATAGAGGGTCGGCGGCGGAGCCGCCGACCCTCTATCTTTTCTCCCTCACCAACAACCGCATCCCGTTCAGAATCACCAGCAACGAAACCCCCACATCGGCGAAGACGGCCATCCAGAGCGTTGCCAGGCC
>DAOTWK010000237.1:0-2284 GCA_034435815.1 Anaerolineae bacterium
ACTGGAAGGGGATGAGGAGGTGATGGCGGCCTATCAGGTGCCGGGGATGCCGTATTTCTATGTGATTGACGGCGAGGGAGTGATTCTCCGTTCCGGCTTTGCGGTGAGGGAGGAGGAGATAGAGAGACTGGTGGCCGGTGGGGAGTGAAAGGGAGCGAGATATGGTGAAGAGACGGGCCCGGCGAATCCGTTCAAAGTTGTCCAGTTCTACCACAAAGGAAGTGAACGATGAAAGGGCAATGGCTGATGCAGCTTCTATCTGGGATGTTGGTAGTAGCCTTCCTGCTGGCGGTGGTCTCGCTGGTGATGGCGCGGGAGGTGGGGGCAGATTCTAAGCCTTTAGCTTTCACTTCCACCACGGCCAAGCCAGCGCTGGCGAGCTGTGATTACGAGGTATGGATACGACTATGCCAGTGTGGATGCTGCGGAGCGGATAAGAGCGTTTGGGACATATATTGTTGCTCGCGGTCAGCAGGAATCTGTTGGTACGTGGGCCGGCGATGCGCTACATGCTAGTGGAAACCGGGCTGCGCATCAATGGCTGCCAATCTTTGGTTTGGAGGGCAGGGGGACTGCAGACCCCGCCCTCTTGTTAGAGGTTACTCTATGATCCGACGCGTTGTTTCACAGGGGAAGTTGCGTTCGGCCCTGTTAGGGCTTGGTTTACTGGTTATCAGTGTCGGGGTCGTCTTAGTCGCCACGGCTTCACAAACAGTTGTTACGGCTGTAGATCAGGACCTCACCCGCTACTGGCGGACTACCTACGACCTCCTGGTGCGCCCGCCGGGCGCCCGCAACCCCATTGAAGAAAAGTACGGCCTGGTGGAGGCTAACCATCTCTCAGGCATCTGGGGCGGGATCACCTTTGAGCAGTACGAGACGATTAAAGCAATCCCAGGCGTCGAGATAGCTGCCCCTATTGCGATGCTCGGCTACATACCTCAAATCGCCAGAACAGATAGCCTTGGGACATTGTCCGAACCCGGGGCTTATGTGGTGACCACGACAGTAACGATTGACAACGGGGCGCGCCTTTATCATCAGATCAATACCGAATATTATTATATTGACCCCGCTGCTAGTTCTGTGCCTTACATCAGACCGGGCGTAGAAGATTACCCCTTCGTAAACCCTATTAGGCGCGAAGTAATAGGTTGGTGGCATATGTCCTTTCTGCTGGCCGGAATTGACCCGCTGCAGGAAGCGGCGCTGGTGAGGCTGGATCAAACGTTAGTGGAAGGCGAATATCTGACAGGTGAGGAACTGCTCGCTCCCAGACCGTATCCTTTTGAAAGCAAAGGCGATGGTCCTCAGACTCTCGTCAGCGTTCCGGCCTTGATCAATGCTGCCACCTACGTCAGCTTAACAGTGCGGACTGAACTAAAGCGCCTGGTTTTGCCACCAGAAATCTCCGACCTGGATGCCCTCCTGGCACACGGAGGCAGAGGGTACCTGGCTACTCTACCCGGTCAAACGCTCGCCGCACAAGAATTTGGGAGTAACGAGGCATACCGGCGGCTCCTGGAAGGTGCGAAAGGCTTTCGCGCTATTAGCACTGGCATAGCGAGTATACCTGGCCCCATCACCTATCGCGAAATTAGCCCTCCTTTTCCCTCCGATAAACCGGTTCTGGAAATCGTGCTGCCCGGAGAGCCTCCTCTTCATGGCGAGCCTAGCTACCGTGCCTATTTGAGTCCTGAGGGGGTCCAATTCAACGCTGCTTGGGAATTGAGCATTAAGGGTGTGTTTAATATTGAGCATATTCCCAAGCCAGAGGACGTGAGTCGGGTGCCGCTGGAGACCTACTTCCCGCCCCTGGCCACACTTCGCTATGATGAAGCAGGCCAGCCTCTCAAACCACCGCGCACGCTGCGCCCCACTCTCAGCCCTGCCGGCTACATCCAGCCTCCACCTCTCATCCTCACTACGTTGGAGGCAGCCCGCGCGCTGCGAGGCGATGCCTGCATCAGCGCCATCCGCGTGCGCGTCGGCGGGATTGACCAACTCACCCCAGAAGCCCAGCGCAAAATTGAAGCCGTCGCCTCCGAAATCCACCGCAAAACCGGCCTGGACGTGGACATTATGGTCGGCTCCTCCCCCCGCCGACTCCTCGTCCACGTCCCCGGCATCGGCTACGTGGAGGAGCAGTGGGTCCAGAAAAATGTCACCCTCTCCTACCACCGCCGCATCCAGTCCGGCCACCTCCTCCTCATCGCCGCCCTCCTCCTCACCGGCGGCCTCTTCGCCGCCGATATGGCCTGGGCCGACCTCCTGGCCCGCCAGC
>DAOTWK010000238.1:0-5875 GCA_034435815.1 Anaerolineae bacterium
CAGGGCGTAGGCGCGGCCCAGGCCCCGTCCGGCGCCCGTCACAATCGCCACCCGCCCGTCAAAGCGAATCTCGCCCCGCGCGCGGCGGGTGGCCTCCTCCCGACTCACCCACTCCACCATCCCCCGGTCCAGCACCACCTCCCCGGTCTGAGCGTTGACCGTCCGAAAAACGGCCCGGCCCTCCTCCAGTTTCCAGATTTCGGTGCGGATCGGCGTTCCGGGGTAGAGGGGGCGGGAGAAACGGACGCGGAAGCGGGACATGCGCTCCGGTTCGCCAGGAAAAAGGTGTTTGATGACGGCGCGGCAGGCGAAGCCGTGGGTACAGAGACCGTGCATAATCGGCCCTTCAAAACCGCTGGCACGGGCGAAGTCTGGGTCTACGTGGAGGGCAAAGGTATCTCCGGAGAGGCGGTAAATCAACGGCTGATCCCGCGAAGGGAACTGTTCCTCCACGAAGTCCGGCGGGCGGTCGGGAAAGGCGAACTCCTCCTTCGGCGGAGGTTCTCCCCCGAAGCCCCCGTCCAGCCGCCCGAAGAGGGTCATAATGTTGGTGAACCGCTTGCGGCCGTCGGACCCGAAGGTCTCGGCCTCGGCGATGACGAAGGCGCCTTTTCTTTCCCCCCGGTCGTAGACATGGGTAATGCGCCCCTCGGTAGTCAACGTATCCCCCTCCGGGGAGAGCGGCGCGTGGAAAATCGTCTCCTGTTCGGCGTGCAGCAATCCCGCCAGATTGATCCCGGAACGGGCGACGACCTCGGCGAAGAAGGGATAGGCCAGCGGTACTGCGAACGAGGGAACGATTTTGAGACGGTTCTCGTAGACGTACTCCAGTTCGTCAAACCCGGCCCCGACGCCCAGCGCGTAGAGGACGGCTTCTTTCCAGGAGTACTGGCTGGTCATCGGACCGATTTTCTTGCCGACGGCGTCCAGGTTGATCGCCATTGTGGCCTCCTAAAAGTGAAACGCAAAATTTTTCGCGCCCTCTGCGTCCTCTGCGGTGAAATTTATAGCGCCGAGGCGACGTTCATCCCGCCGTCCACGAGAAAGACGGCGCCGGTGATGTAGTCGGACGCGGAGGACGCCAGGAAGAGGGCCACCCCAGCGACGTCCTCCGGTTCGCCAAAGCGGCCCGCTGGCGTGCCCTTGAGGATTTGTTCGGCGAGGGCCGGTGTCTGCCAGAGGACCTGGCTGAAGCGGGTCTTGATAACGCCGGGCGCGATGGCGTTGACCTGGATGTTGGAAGGCGCCAGTTCCACCGCCAGGACCTGGGTCAGCATAATCAGGGCCGCCTTGGAGACGGAGTAGACGCCCATCGCGGGGGAGGGCCGGAGGCCCGCGACGGAGGCGACATTGATGATTTTGCCTCCGCCCTGGGCCTGCATATGCGGGACGACGGCTTTTGCCACCCGGAAGGCCGACTTCACGTTGGTATCCAGGATTTTGTCCCACTGGCCCTCGTCGGCGGTGAGGATCGGGCCGAAGTGCGGGTTGGTGGCCGCGTTGTTGACGGCGATGTCTATGCGGCCGAAGGCCTCCAGCGTCCGGGCCACCAGGGCTTCCACCTGCTCCGTCTGCCCGACGTGGGCCTCCAGGGCCAGCGCCGCGCCGCCCCCGGCGCGGATTTCCTCCGCCACCGGCGCGACGTTCTCCAGTTTCCGGCTGCAGACGACGACCCGGGCCCCCGCGCGGGCCAGACGCAGCGCAATGGCCCGCCCGATGCCGCGCGAAGCGCCGGTGACCAGCGCGACCTTGCCGTGCAGAGAGAAGTCCTCCATAGCGCCTCCTTGCTCCTGGGACGTGTATGCTTGACGCCTCTGAGGGATGACGTATAATGTAAGAGCAAATGAACATTCAGGACATCATTGAGGCAATTCGTCACAGCCGTATCCGAATAACTGACCACGCTGATGAAGAAGCGCAGGCCGACGGGTTGACCTTTGACGAAATCTTCTTCAGCGTTTTGAAGGGCGAAATCATAGAGGAATACCCAACCGACAGGCCCTACCCGAGTTGCCTGATTTACGGCGAAAGTTTCACTGGCGAACCCATTCACAGCGTTTGGGCATATAATTCGGAAACCAAGTGGGCAGTGCTCATCACAGTCTACCGCCCCGACCCCACGCGATGGATCAATTGGCGGATAAGGAAACGAAAATGAAGCCGTTTGAAAAATGCCCTATTTGCGGTGGCGAGTTAGTTGAGAAAGAAGTAGAAAAGTTGCTGAAAGGCGGCGTCCATACCGCTGTTGTTAGAGTCCGGGCCGAAGTTTGCCTCCGCTGTGGCGAGCGCCTTTACGACGCCGAGACGGTACAGCGCTTTGAGCAAATTCGGGAGAAACTCGCGCGACAGGACGTCGCAGAATTCCTACCCATTGGGCAGGCATTCCAGGTCAGCCTGTAGCGCAAGCGCAGGATAAAATCTTGCGCTACACCTCTAACGGCTGAGTCATCCCCACATCCGTATAGGCTTGCAGGCCTGTCTCCTCCCGCAGGTCCCGCAGGAGCGCGGCCGGGTCTATGACCGCCTCTGGCCCGTAGACGCCCCCCTCGGCTGTCAGGACCTGGCCCCGGGCCAGCATCACCGCCCCCAGCGCCAGCGGTACCCCCGTCGCCGGGCGCATCTGCCCGACCCCGCAGAGGATTCGGTGAACAGGCTGACCGCCCCGAATGCCCTCCACGTCCACCCGCAGCGCGCCGGGCGGCTCCGGCGCCCCCTCCTTCGGCGTCGGAAGCAGGCGGGCCAGGACGTTCGCTACCCGGTCTATCCGCTCCGGCGTCGCCGTCAGGCGCAGCCGCCCCAGCCAGAGGAACAGGTGCGTCCACGCCCCCACCGACATCAGGAACGTGACCTCCTCCAGAGTGGGAAAGTGGCGGGGAAGCGTCACCGGCTCCGCGTGACCCGCGTTCCAGACCCGCATCCGTCCCACCAGCGGCAATTCCACCTCGCGGGCAATCCGCCCGGCCCGAACCATCTCCAGCCGTCCGTTCCGCCAGACCGGCGCAGGGCCGCCGTAGATGAACAGGACGTGCTGAAGGACGGCCATTCCGTGCCCCGATTCGGGCGGCTGGTAGACAGTGATGGTCGCCCGAAGGGGCCGGTCCATCTGCCGGGCCAGGTAAGCCACCACTAAGTTGGAGAGCCCCGGACTGGTGCCCAGCCCGATGACGATGCGGCGGCCGCGCTGGCGGGCCAGGCCGTCCAGTTCCTCCACAACTTGCTTGGCGGCGATCCAATCGTCGCAGATGCTGACGTAATCCACCCCAGCCTCTATGGCGGCCCGGACCTGTGGCGCCTCAAAGCGGTAGAACGGCCCCAGGGCCGACGCGGCGACGTCGTGCCCGCGGATCGCTTCCACCACATCGGAGTAATTCCGGGCATCCAGGGGTCGGACGACGATGTCGGGCCCGATCCCGGCCAGGCGGCGGGCCAGCGCCTCCGCCCCGGCAACGTTCTTATCGGCAATTGTAATCCGCCGGATGTCTGGGCGGTGGGCCAGGGTCTCCACGGCCTGGCTGCCCATATCTCCGGCGCCCCCAAGGACGATGACTTTCACTTTCCCTCCTTTCGTTCTCACCCCAACAGGCAAAGAATAGGCTTTTCCGGTGGTGAGCCCCCCACTGATGGATAATTATGCGCGAGATTTTGCGGTTTAGCAAATAAGAAGACGTGTCGGGTTTCGCCCTCCTTTCCCGCAACATACCCTCGCCAGAAGGTGGTCCTACCTCCCTCATCGGTAACGATTTTCCAATTGCCCCCCGTTTCCCCAAGTCCCTGAATGAACTCTCCTCCCTCAACGGCAACTGGTTCCCACCTCAAATCTAAACTACCAATAGGGAAGGCTTCTTGCGGAGTAACCGGAATCGTTTGCCCAATCTCCAGATTACGAGGAAATGGGGTAGGAGTGGGTTCTGGAGTGGCGGTCGGTGTGAGGGGAGGATGGGTTGATGTGGGGGGAGGAACAGTCGCTCCCCTATCCTCGGTCAGAGGCGAAAGACAACCACTGACCAAAACCAAAACAAGAACACCGCCGCCCCAGCCTTGGAAAATTCCCTTCCCGTCATTTTTGTACTCCTTCAAGCGGGATGACCGGATTCCGTCGCTTTGCCCCGCCGGTGGTGTTTTCGGAGTCGGAGGTGCAGGGATGAATCGCAAATCCGTCGGGCAACCGACCGAAGAGGAACGCCCGCAACCCCACGAATCGCCTCATCCAGCACCGCGCCGGCCCGCACCTTGCCTCAGCAGAGAGAGAACACCTCCCACTCCAATAAACAGAATCCCCGCGCCTACCAGCAAGAACTTCGGCAGCGCGCACCCGTAGGCCAGCGCGGGCCAGAGCGCTCGCTCCGACCCCAGGAGCAGCCGGATGAGGGCGTAGTTCTCCACCGCATCCAGCAGGGCCGCCAACCACTGGCCCCAGGAGAGAGCCACCCCCAGCGCGGCCAGAGAGCCGCTCCACCGGCCCAATCGGCGGGCGACCAGCACACACCCCAGTCCCAGCGCGCAGGCGTAGGCGACCATATACAGGTAATCCAGGCCCAGGTTGAGCCCAGCGTAGACCCGCGCCTGGGGCCCCCAGGAAGTCACAATCCGGCGCGCGCCGTCCAGGTCGCGGGCGAACTGGTAGGAGATGATGCCCGAGGGTGCGGCCGCTGTTCGGAGTGGAACGTCCAGCACTTGCAGAGAGGCCATCGTCAGGAGAGCCAGAATGGAGGCGACCCCGAAGGCCCAGGATTGCCCGGATTCGGTCAGCCAGCGGAAGGGATGAGGAACTTTCATCTCTCCTCCCGTAGGGATTTGTGGAACACCCGCTGGGCCTTGACTTCCCGGAAGCCCAGGCGACGGTAGAAAGCGTGGGCTCGCTCCCGCACCACGTTGGCCCGGACCGTCAGCCCCTGGCATCCGTACGTCCGAGCCCAGTCCTCTGCCGCCTGGACCAGTCGTGCGCCGATCCCCTGAGAGCGGTAGGCCTCATCCACCACCAGCCCGCCGATTTCTGCCTCCCGGTCAGCGATGACCTGGAGGCAGAGATAGACGTGAATCCAGCCCACAACCTCGCCCTCTGCCTCCACCGCCACAAAAACCGCGTGGCGGTCGTCCTCCGTCAGCGCCTGCAGGCGGGCCGCCACCACCTCTGGCGCAGCGGGATACCCCAACTGCCCCGCCAGCGCGGCCAGTGCAGGAGCGTCTTCGGGTTGGGCGGACCGGATGCGGAGCGACATCTCCAATCCTGCTCTAAATATAGACCAGATTCCGGAAAGTGCAAATGGTCGTCGGTTGTTAGTCGGTAGATAGCGGGTAGTCGTCTGTCGTCCGGGGTCTAACCGGGGCTTGACACGGGGGAGGGGGGGGGAGTGTGGTATAATATTAACAAGCAGCAGGAGGTCCCCCAATGGACAAGGCGCGGACGGAAGTGTTGCTATTGCTCCTGACCGGCATCGTCCTCTTCCTGATGGTAGCCATCATCGGCCTCTTCCTGCGGATGGAGCAACTCCAGCGGGAGGTGCTGGCCGCGCTGGCGCCGCTGCGCCAGGCCCATAGCCCCCCCGGACTCTCCCCCGGGACGAAAGCCCCTGAGTCTACCCTCCCCGACCTCTCCGGCCGGCCGGTATCTCTGAAAGCGTTTGTTGGGCGGGAAGTGCTGCTGGTCTTTGCCTCTCCCCGTTGCCCGGCCTGTCGGGAGATGTATCCCCATCTGGGGGCCTTTACCGAGAAACATCCGGAGGTAGCGGTGGTGATGGTCTCGCTGGGGAGCGAGGAGGAGAACCGGAAGGTAGCCCAGGAGCAAGGGTTTGGCTTTCCGGTACTGGAAGGGGATGAGGAGGTGATGGCGGCCTATCAGGTGCCGGGGATGCCGTATTTCTATGTGATTGACGGC
>DAOTWK010000239.1:0-38534 GCA_034435815.1 Anaerolineae bacterium
ACTTCCGGAAGTGCCTGGCACGCTCTTCCTATGCCAGCCCCGCTGCGGCCAGCGCGGCCGCCGTCGGCGCGCCGGTCTGCGGGTCCCAACCGTATTCGGCGTACGCTCCCGCCAGCAGGACCGCCAGGTCGGGCACCACGCCCGCCGCCCCGCCCGAATCCAGGGGCTCCAGTAGAGGCGCAGGGAGACGGTCGTCGGCCCGGGTCAGCCCCCGGCGCATGTTCAACACCCGCTTTAGGGTGACGATGCGTTTCCCGGCCTCCAGCAGGTCCTCCAGGGACAAATCCCAGCCGGTGGCCGCGCTCAGCACTGCCCGGACCCGCTCCGCGCCCGGATTCTGGAACTGGCAGAGAATCGCCGAATTGTAAAGGTTGCGCCAGGCCTGCTGACGGGCCGCGATGCGCCCTTTCTCTTCGGTCATCTCCAAGCGGTCGCCGGGGAGGATGCCCAGTTCCACCGCCGGGCCCTGGCCGGTGTCCACCCCGTACATGTCCCCCTCCATGTGGCAGGCGCCGCGTGGGGAGAGGGCATAGGTGACGGCCATACCCACAAAGGCGCGCGGGTCGTGCATAGGCACCTCCAGCCGGTTGACGACGATGGCCCGTTCCGGCACGCCGAAGCGCTCGGCCAGGGCGGCGCTCCCCTCCGCCAGAACATCCCCGAAGCCTTCCCGTCGGGCTATCATGGAGATGAGCCGATGAACCGTCTCCGCGTCGCCGAAGCGAAGTTCTATGCCGCCGGTGTCGGCGGGAGTGATCACTCTTTCCTCAAAGAGTTCACAGGCCAGGGCGATGGTGCAGCCGGTGCTGATAGTATCCAGTCCATAGACGTTGCAGAGATGCCCGGCGTAGATGACGGCCTCCAGGTCGGATACCATCACCATCGTCCCCAACGCGCCGATGGTCTCGTATTCGGGGCCGTCCACTTTCTCCAGGCCGTAGCGGGGCGCGCGGGTCTCCCGGCCACAGGCGATGGGGCAGCGGTAACATGCCATCTGGCGGTTCAGGTATTCATTGGTCAGCAGGACGCCGGAGAGGTTGCCCGCTTCTTCCCATTCTCCCAGCCGCCAGTTGCGGATGGGGAGGTCGCCGAACATCAGCGCCATGTCCACATAACTCGCCGTTCCCGCCAGCCGCAGCGCCTCCGCGGCCATGTCTTCGGAGACGGCGGCGTTGATTTCCCGCACCGTCGCCTTGAACCCCTCCGGGTCGGCCAGAGGGACCTGGGTGGTGCCCCGCAGGGCGACCGCCTTGAGGTTTTTAGCGCCCATAACGGCGCCCATACCGGTCCGCCCGGCGGCGCGGCCGTGGTCGTTCATCACTGCCGCCATTTTCACCCGGCGCTCTCCGGCGGGGCCGATGCAAAGGACGCGCGCTTTCGGTTCGCCCAGGAGTTCCCGGACCTGCTCCTGGGTGGCGTAGGAGTCCAGGCCCCAGAGGTCGGCCGCGTCGTGCAGGCGGGCCTCCCCCTCCACCACGGAGAGCCAGACGGGGCGGTCGGCCCGTCCGGTGACGATGATACCGTCGTATCCGGCGAAGCGGAGTTCCGGCCCCACGAAGCCGCCGGTGTTGGATTCCCCCCAGATGCCGGTGAGGGGGGAGAGCGCACAGACGCTCAGTCGTCCCGCCGAGGGCATAGCGGTGCCCACCAGCGGGCCGGTCATGAGGATGAAGGGGTTCTCCGGGCCGAGGGGGTCGGTCTGGGGGCCGACCATATCCAGCAGGTAGCGGGCGGCCAGGCCGCTCCCGCCGACAAAGAGCCGGGCGTATTCTTCGCTCAGCGGCTCCTCCCAGATTCGGCCCTCGGAGAGGTCCACGCGCAACAGTTTGCCCATGTAGCCGTTCATATCGCCTCCTTACAGGTCGCAGGTCGCACGGCGCAGGTTGCAGGGTCGCAGGTCGCAAGGCGCAAGGGGCAGGGAACCCGCCCAGGGAGTTGAGCGTCCTATTCCATGATGCTACAACTTCGGTGATTTGGCAAACTGGGGGGCTTCGCTCCGCCGAGAAATGAGAAGATAAAACAATTGCTCGTTTTGACAGTAGACAAACGGTCACCGGTTGTAACATGATAGGGGCAGCGACGATGCTGCAGGGGGCGGGATGATCCGGTTGCTGGTGGTGGACGATCATCCGGTAGTGCGGGCCGGGATGCGGGCCCTTCTGGAGGCCCAGGGGGATGTATACATCGTGGGTGAGGCGGCGAAGGGAGAGGCGGCATTACGGCTGGCGGAGATGCTGCGACCCGACGTGGTGCTTCTGGACTGCCGGTTGCCGGGGATAGATGGAGTGACGGTAGCGCGGGCCCTGCGGGAGCGCTGTCCGGCCGCCCGCACAGTGGCGCTGAGCGCGCATGCGGATGGGTGCCTGGTCTGGGGGATGTTGGAGGCCGGGGCGGCGGGGTACGTGCTGAAGGACAAGCCGCCGGAGGCGATTCTGGCGGCGGTGCGGGCGGCGGCAGGGGGAGAGATACTTCAGTCCATCGGTGGCGCTCCGGGTGGCTGCCTGGGCACGGGGCGAGCGGCCCGGCAGGCTGACAGAGCGGGAGTGGGAAGTTTTGCGGTTGATGGTAGATCTCCTCTCCCGCCGCTGAAAGGCGAGCGGGAGAGGAGAGAGGATCGGGTGATGTGGGGGCGAAGCAGCGGATTGCCGGATAATTTTTTGGGTTGTAAAACCGCCGGGCGAAGGAAGTCCGACAAATTTGGGACCCACCCGGCGGCGGTCGGAGGCCGCCGCCGCAAAACCTCTCATCCCTCTATCGGGTGGATCAACAAATTCGCGGGAGCAACTCCCCCAACGGCATGTCCACCACCCGTCGCCCGCCGATACCGGTGCGGGCCAGGACCAGGCCGGGATGCTCCGCCGTTGCCCGGCCGATGCGGGCGGCATCCCGGCCCAGCGGGTGGGCCCGCAGCGCCGCCAGGGCGGCCTCCGCCTCTTCCGGCGGGACGAAGGCGACCAGTTTCCCCTCATTGGCAACCGTCAGCGGGTCAAATCCCAGCATTTCGCATGCTGCCATGACGGCCGGACGGACAGGCACGGCGGCTTCATCCAGTTCCACCCCCACGCCGGCCGCGACAGCCAGTTCGTTCAGCGCAGCCGCCACTCCGCCCCGCGTCGGGTCTCGGAGGCAGTGGGTGTGGGGGGCCGCCGTCAGCAGTGCCTCCACCAGGCTATGAAGTGGCGCACTGTCGGAGACCAATTCGGTCTCAAAGCCCAGCCCCTCGCGCTCACTGAGCACGGCGATCCCATGGTCGCCGACGGTGCCGCTGATCAGAATGACATCCCCGGGGCGAATGCGATGAGGAGCCACATCCACCCCCTCGGGCACCACCCCGACGCCGGTGGTGTTGATGTAGACCCCGTCCCCATGGCCCCGTTCTACCACCTTCGTGTCCCCCGCTACGATGAGGACCCCTGCCTCCTGAGCAGCCGTCGCCATAGACCGGGTAATCCGCTGGAGGTCCTCTATCGGCAGGCCTTCTTCCAGAATGAACGCGGCGGTGAGCCAGAGGGGACGGGCGCCGCGCATGGCCAGGTCGTTCACCGTGCCGTGGACGGCCAGTGAGCCGATGTCTCCGCCCGGAAAGAAGAGCGGTCGCACCACAAAGGAATCGGTGGAAATGGCAATTCGGCCGTTCCCGGCCAGGGCCAGGACGGTGGAATCGGCCAGTTGGCGCAGGAGAGGGTTATCCAGATGGCGAAGGAAGACCTCCTGGATGAGATCCGCCATCATCCTTCCTCCTGCGCCGTGGCTCATGCGAATAGTCGTTTCCATAAATCAAATACTCCTCAGGGCAGAATAGATCGGTTTTTGAAGGATAGTAACCCAGTCTGTACATTTTGTCAACCGCGCGTCTAGCCCCCACTTGCAATCTGGACAAATTCGGGTATCATAACTACAACTCCATCAGGTCAGATGCAGGACATGAACCGCTGGAGAGCATTCACCTACATCTACGTTAGCGGATTGTAGCGCGGCCCTTCGGGCCCGCTGGCCCTTCCGCGCTACAATCCGCCCTCGCCTGTCCTCACTCAACGCTTGACACTCTTTCCCTTGAGGCCTCCCCTCTCCATCCCACATCCTGTATTCTTGTATCCTTCCATAGGAGCCGGCTATGAAACCGTTATCCATAGACGACCAGGTCGCCCTGCTGATGCACGGGGCTGAATTTGGTGATGACCAGATCAGAGAGCGTATGGCTCAGGAACTCCGGGAGCGCTTGAAAGAAGGCCGTCCCCTGCGGGTCTACTGCGGGTACGACCCCACTGCTCCCGACCTTCACCTGGGCCACACCGTCACTATGCGCAAACTGCGGCTTTTCCAGGACCTGGGGCATCAGGCCATCTTCGTCATTGGGGACTACACTGCTCTCATCGGCGACCCGTCCGGCCGCGATAGGGCCCGTCCTCGCCCCACGCGTGAACAGGTCCAGGCCAACGCCCGCACTTATGTCCAGCAGGCCTTCAAAATACTGGACCCGGAACGGACAGAAGTCCGGTACAACGGGGAATGGCTCTCCAAACTCTCCTACGAAGAGTTTATCTTTCTGGCTGCGCAGGTGACCGTTCAGCAGTTTCTGACGCGGGAGAATTTCGCCAGGCGGTACGCGGATGGGGACGCCATCTGGCTGCACGAATTCCTCTATCCTCTGGCCCAGGGATACGACGCGGTGATGCTGCGGGCCGATGTCCAGATTGGCGGTACGGACCAACTCTTCAACCTGCTGGTGGGCCGGAAAATCCAGGAAGCCTACGGCCTGCCCCCGCAGGTCTGCATCACTTATCCCATCCTGGTCGGCACCGACGGCAAAATGCGGATGTCCAAGAGCATGGGCAACTACATCGGCGTGGACGAGCCGCCGGAGGTGATGTACGGCAAGGTCATGTCCATCCCGGACGAGGCGATGCCCAACTACTTTGACCTGGTGACTCGCTGGTCGCCGGAGGAGATTGCCCGGATTAAAGCAGCCATCGCCGACGGCTCCCTCCACCCGATGGAGGCCAAGAAGCGGCTGGCCTGGGAAATCGTGGACATCTTTCACGGGCGGGAGGCCGCCGATGCCGCCGCAGAGCACTTCCGTCGCGTTTTCCAGGAACGGCAACTCCCGCCGGAGATACCCGTCTGGGAACTGCGGGGGCCGGTTAACATCGTAGACCTTATCTATGCTGCCGGGATGACTCGCTCCAAAAGTGACGCTCGCCGGTTGATCCAGCAGGGGAGCGTCCTGCTGGACGGGGTGAAGGTCACCAGCGTAGAAACCGTCGTTGAGCCGGAGAAGGAAGCCATCCTGCGAGTCGGTAACCGGGGCTTCCTGCGGCTGGTGCCGGCCCGTGAATAGTGAAAGTGCCAGGCACTTCGGGGAGTGCCTGGCACTTTTGATTCTCTGGAGGAGCCGCATGCCCTACGTCCAGGTGAACGGTCTGCGTCTGCACTACCTGGTCCAGGGGTTCGGACCGGCCATGGTGCTGATTCACGGTCTGGGCTCCTGCGCGGAGGACTGGTCCCTGCTGCAGGCGCCGGCCCTGAGCCAGCGCTACCGGGTCCTGATGCCGGACCTGCGCGGCCACGGCCGAAGCGACAAGCCCCCCGGCCCTTACACTGTCCCCCAGATGGCCGACGACATCGCAGGATTCCTGAGCGCCCTGGGGACGGATTCGGCCCACATCATCGGGCTCTCCCTGGGCGGCGCGGTGGCCCAGGCGCTGGCCGTTCGGCATCCGGAGAGAGTCCGTTCCCTGGTGCTGGTCAATACCTTCGCCTATCTGCGGCCGAAGGGATGGGCGGAGTGGCGGCTGACCCTGACCCGCTTTGGGGCCCTGCTGGTGAACCTGGCCCTTCATGCTCGGCTGGAGGCGGAGCAACTTTTCCCCCGACCGGGCCAAGCGGGTTTGCGACGAGTGGCCTATCACCGACTCTGCACCAACGACCCCGCCGCTTACCGGGCGGCAATGATGGCGATGGCCCGCTACGACGGCCGTCGGGACCTGGGGCGCATCCGGGCCCCCACCCTGATTGTGGCGGGCCGGGAGGATACGGTGGTCCCCCTGCGGGCCAAAGAGGAACTGGCAGCGGGCATCCCCGGCGCCCGTCTGGTGGTCATTCCCCGTTCCGGCCATGCCACGCCGACAGACCAGCCGGTGGTATTCAATCGCCTGGTGCTGGAGTTCCTGGGCGAACACCCCTGAACACTCGGGCCATGCAATGGTAATGGGGGTTGGGGGGGGGGCGGCAAAGCCGCCCCCCCCAACCCCCATTTGGCCCGCCTGCTGAGCCGGTAACATTTCCTGCGAACAAAGGGCTTGACAACTGGAATTCTTTCGCTATAATATAGCACAGGCGACGTAGCTCAAAGGCAGAGCAGGGGACTCATAAGCCCTTGGTTGGGGGTTCAAATCCCTCCGTCGCCACTGGAAGTCTGAATCCAACCAAAAAACGCCCCACATCTCCAGTGGGGCGTTTGTGTTTGTCTGAACCGATTCGCGCCAGCAGCACCGCGATGGCCATTATGTAGATTTATCGTCCTCCGGGGTCTTGCGCCAGCCCAAACGGGCCAGGAAGGCCCGATCCTCCTCGGTCAGAGCGGCCCGCTCCAGCAGATCTGGGCGGCGCTCCAGCGTGCGCCGCAGCGCCTGCTCCCGCCGCCAGCGAGCAATGGCCGCATGGTTGCCCGAAAGAAGCACCTCCGGCACTCCCCACCCCCGGAAGACCGCCGGCCGGGTGTAGTGGGGGTATTCCAGTAGCCCCCAGGCATAGGAATCCTCAAATGTCGCGCCGGGGTCTCCCAGGACTCCTGGCAGGAGGCGGGTGACAGCGTCTATAATGACCATCGCCGCCAGTTCACCGCCGCTGAGGACGTAATCCCCAATGGAAATCTCATCGGTCGCCAGATGCTCCCGCACCCTTTCATCCACCCCCTCGTACCGCCCACAGATCAGCACCAACCGGGGGTGGCGAGATAGTTCCTTTGCCACCTCGTGGGTAAAGAGCCGCCCCTGAGGAGATAGAAGGATCACGGGGACTCTCTGCTCGTCTCCCAACACCGCCTCCACAGCGGCGAAAATGGGTTCCGGTTTCATCACCATTCCCCCACCCCCCCCGTAAGGGGCATCGTCGGTAATGCGGTGACGACCGGCGGCGTAGTCCCGGATGTTGTGAAGGTGAACGGAAATCAGCCCACGCTCCTGAGCCCGCTTGATGATGCTTTCCTGCAGCGGGCCGGTGAACATCTCTGGGAAAAGGGTCAATACGTCAAATCGCATTTCTCCCTATCGCCACAGAAACCTACAGAACTACAGAACTACGCCGTGCTGAGGACTCCCCTATGATGGCGTGACAGAAAGGGATGAGGGAAGCAGTACTCGCAGTTCGCTGGGGACCAGGACAACGCGCTGGCCTTCTACCGTCCCGTCGCTAAGGAAGCCGTACATCCGGAGGCGGCCCATCACCGTCTTGGGCTTGTGGTAATACCAGTACTGATTCTCTTCTACGTCGCTCCCATGGCGGGTCGTAAATTCGTCCCAGGGGAGGATGCCCCCGGCACCCAGGACATCCTGCAAGGCTTGCTGCTCTGCGTCGGATAGGCTGGAAATGGCCACCTCCAGGATGTCCGGGTCGGTCAGCGCTTCCGAAAGACGTTCCACCAGCTGCTCTTTGCGCAATTTTACGTAATACACGGAATGGACCCGAGCCATAGCGATCAGGGATTCCTTATCCAGTCGCTCCAGGCACTCTTTTAGCGAGGCATCGGGCCGAATAGGGCGAGTACGCTTTCGTTCCATATACTGACGGGAGCGCTCCTTCAGCACACGCAAATAAGAATCCAGGACGCTCCCTTCCGCCAACCAGGCCAGTTGCAGAAAGCGATCGTCCTCCCTGTTCCATCTCAGCCCGGCATCGGCATAGAAGCGAACCAGGGCCAGGTCCTCTTCCTCCAGGCTGACCACTGCCAGCGCGTAGAGGTATTCCGGGAATTCCCATGTCCTGAATTCCTGCCGGTCGCGCAGAGCGTCCAGTTGCCGACGCGCTTCCGGGATGTCGCCGCGGTCCAGCGCCAGTTGGGCCAGATGGATTCGGGCGCTCACATGCTGGGGGTCCAACTCCACTGCCTTCTGCAGGTATTCTTGCGATTTTGCCAGGTCTTTCTGCCAGATACTGGCCGCCAAAGTATAGAGATCCGGGTGATCGGGGACGAGAGAGAGCACTTGGGCCATCAGTTCTTGGGCCTGCGGGATGTTATCTGCATTCAGCGCCTGTATGCATTCTCGGAGCATTGTTGACGCTTGAGGGGGATAGAGCGGCCTCTCGGGCTCTACCACGGTCCAGCGGGGAACCTTCAGCCAGCGCCACTCTTGCCAGACCTCATCCCAGATCTCCACCGGCTGCTCCGGGTCTATCACACCAACATCGGCCATTATTTGCAGGACGGCCATCCGCTCTGAGAGGGATTTTTTCTGACCGAAGGCGAAATGGCAGAGCTCCTCTATTGCTTCTGAAGTGCCAATCATAGCGAGAAGCTCCGTTGGCAAACCCCGCTCCTCGGTTTCCCGGAACATTTGAATCACCTGCTGGAGGAGAAGGGGGTACCGGGCTACCAAGGCCCGTAATCGTTTCTGAAAAGTTTTTCGTTCTATCTGGTGGTCCAACAATGCGATGAGTAGTTCACGGAATTCATTGCCTGCTGGTTGAGGAACAAGGGAAACAAACTGAAAAGTGGGATACCGGTCGGCTATGCCGGGACCTGGGGCCTTCCGGCTGATCGCCGCGAAGAAGGGCTCCAGGTACACCCTCGATGCTCCCCGATCGATCGCCTGATACCAAAGCCGCTGGGCCGTCCGAAAATGGCCCAGGTTGGCCGCCGCCGAACCCAGCACGATCAGGACCATCGCATCCTCAATCTCACCTCCATCCACCAAATCGCGGTGGCGCCGGTACAGGCGGTATATCCCCTCGTCGTCGCTCAGGTAACCCAACGCGCTGATGGCCGTTTCCAGTTCTACCGCAGAACTGTAGGAGCGCTTCCGCAACGGGCGGGCCACCTCCTCTGCCGCTTCTCGGTTGCCCAGGACAACAAAGGCCTGGACCAGAGTTTCTCGCACGGAAACTAAATCCGGATACTCTGCCAGCAGGCGTTCCCCGATCTCCACCGCCTCGCGGAACCGACCAGCCATCATCAGAGTTTTTGCCTCCATTACCCGGGGAATAGGCCAACGGGGAGCCATAGAGGCGGCTCGACGGAGGTGACGGAGGGCTGCAGAGAGGTCTCCCGCCTGAGACATCCGGTGGCCCAACTCCAACTGATACTCCACCTCGTCCGCTTCCTCTCGGGAAACCCCCAATTGAAGCCCCAAATCGGAAAGATCCTTTTCCAGCGCATTCAGTATGTCTTCTATCTTTGCTTCCTGAATCGGTCCTTCGGAAAGAAATGCCTGGTACTCCATCAATTCCCGCAGGGCACGTCGGGCATGCGCAGGCATGTCCAGGTCCATATAGAGTAATCCCAGAAAAAAGTAAATCAGGGGGTTATCAAGGTCACGCCGTTGCGCTTCTTCCAGGTTGGAAAGGGCCTCTTCCTTATGCCCTGCATAGGCCAGAAAGAGGCCGCGAAGCATCAGGAGTTCCGGCCGGCGCTGGAGATGAGGAGGCGCTTCGTCCAGAAGCTGGATGGCTTCTTGCAGTTTCCCCTCTTCCTCCAAGGCATGGGCCCGGGAGAGAATCTCTTCCAGCCCAGGCCCCCGGGACAGCGGCGGCTGGGGATGTCGGCGTCTCGGTTTTTTGGCCATAGTAACCTCACATCTACAGAATACAAGAGGACGGAGATGGTCCCCTGTCCCGTTTTAGGCAGCCGCAAGGATTGCCGCTATACCTTTCCCGCCGCTGGAGGGGCAGGGCTTGCCCCTGCAAGATGCCTTGTGCCCCTCCACACCCGCTCGGGGGTCAGCGGAAATTCGTGAAACCAAACGCCCGTCGCGTCGTGAACAGCGGCTATCAGCGCGGAAGCCGCTGGAATCAGCGGCAGTTCTCCCAACCCGCGCGCCCCCCACGGCCCTCGCGGGTCGGGGGTTTCTACAATGATGGACTCCACCTGGTCCGGAACGTCCAGCGCCGTGGGGATCAGATAGGTACTGAGACGGTCGGTGAGCACCCGACCCTCCTGGACAATGAAGTTCTCCACTGTGGCCCATCCCAGGCCCATAACCGCGCCCCCCTCTATCTGCCCCACTGCCGTCTGGGGGTTGATCGCTTTCCCGACATCGTCTGCGCAAATGACCCGCGGTATCCGAACTTGCCCGGTCTCGGTATCCACCTCCACCTCCACCGCCTCGGCCACATACCCGTAGGCGAAGTTCGGTACACCATACCCCGTCTGGGGATCAAAGGGGGTGGTCTTGGGGGCCAGGTAGGTATATTCAGCCACCGCGGGCCGTTCTTCCGCCCGCCACTTCTGGAGCGCGGCCGCCGCCGCGCCCCGAATGGCATTGCCGGCCATAAAGGTCGTTCGGGAGGCGGAGGCAGAGCCGGAACTCTTAGGACTGGTCGCCGTATCCGAAGGGATCAGGCGCACGCGCTTTATGGGAACTCCTAAAGCCTCGGCGGCCATCTGGACGATGACGGTGTGGGCACCCTGACCGACTTCAGCGCTCCCGATGTAAACAATGGCCTCCTCAATCTCTGCCCCACCGTGCAGTTCTATCTTTGCCCAGCAGTTCTCCTGATAGCCGAAGGAAAAGCCGACGTTTTTGAAACCAACGGCAAACCCGATACCCCGCCGAATGGGCCCTGGACCTGCGGGGGCTTTGGCCGGCCGCCGCCATCCCTGTTCCGTCCTGACCCAGCCGGCTGCTTCGGCGCAGCGCTCCGTCACTCGGATCAGGCTCACACCGCCTGGCAGTGGGGTGCCCATTGCGGTGAGGCTCTCCTCCCGGAGCAGATTCCGGACGCGCAATTCCACCGGGTCCATTCCCAGCGCTTCGGCCAGTTTATTCATCTGCGTTTCGGCCAGGAATATCCCCTGGGGCGCGCCGAAACCCCGAAAGGCGGCACTGGGCGGATTGTTGGTGTAGTACCCATCCACATCCACTTTCACATTCGGGATTTCGTAGGGGCCGGTGCAGGTGACGGTGAGGTTCCCCAGTACCTTGTTCGTGGTGTAACAGTAGGCACCACCGTCGGCGACGACGCGCACTTCGGCAGCCACCAGTTTCCCCTCGCGCGTCGCGCCCCACTTGCAGCGGGCCCAGATCGGATGCCGCTTGCCGTGCCCGATGATGGACTCCTCCCGCGTCCAGACAATCTTCACCGGACGGCGCAATTTCCAGGCCGCCAGGGCCAGGACAATCTGGACGGACATATCTTCCCGTCCGCCGAAGGCGCCGCCGATGGCCGGGTAGATGACGCGAATTTGCTCCTCGGGGATGTTGAGCGCATGGGCAATCTGATGCTGGTCTTCCCACGTCCATTGTCCGGCGACGATCACCGTGATCCGGCCCTCTTCGTCTATGTAGGCCAGGCCGGCTTCGGGCTGAAGGTAAGCGTGCTCCTGGGATGGGAGATGGTACTCGCTCTCTACGATGACATCGCACTGAGCCCAGGCGGCGTCCACGTCCCCTTTGCGAATTTGATGGTGGCTGATCCAGTTCCCTTCTGTCTGCAGTTCCGGATGGATGGGATTGGGCGCGCGGGGCGGATGAATGGGGTAGGCATCGGGTCGCATCGCCTCTCGGGGGTCGGTGATGACCGGCAGGTCCTGGTAGTCCACCCGGATGAGGTCCCGGGCGCGGGCGGCGGCCTCCTCCGTCTCGGCTACCACCAGTGCAACCTGGTCGCCCACAAAACGTACCACGTCGGCGCCGGGTTTATCGGATCCGGGCCCGCAGAGGACGGGCTGGTCGGGGGTCTGGAGGCCGTACTCGTTGACAGGGACGTCCTTTGCTGTAAAAATGGCAACGACACCGGGGACTTTCTCAGCCTCAGAGGTATCTATGCTCAGGATGCGGGCATGGGGCCGTCCAGCGAAAAGAATCTTGGCATGGAGCATTCCCGGCATGGAGAAATCGCCGGGGTACATCGCCTCGCCGGTGACTTTGGCGCGGGCGTCTACGCGCGGGATGGATTTGCCGACCACTTGTTCGGGCATAACTGCTACCTCCGGATTGCGTATTCCGTGTTCCGTTAGAACAGGGGCAGTTGGTGAACCGGGAGGGGGACGGTTGCAGCCAGCGTTTTCCCCATTTCCTGAGCCGCCAGGGACATTTCTTCCAGTAATTCTTTCAGAAGGCCCTCCCCACCGCCCCCTGTTCTCTCTGCGACGGCCCGGGTGTAATACTCCACCGTCTTGCCCATCACGACGGTAAAGACATCCACCGGATTGACCGGAAGCCCGGAGTTCAGGGTCCGCTCAATCCAGTAGCGGGCATCGTTCAGAATCCACTCCTTCAGGGCGGATATGCCACCTTCTACCATTTGCTCGGTGTGTCCTGCTTCCTGCATCTTCCGGCAGACCAGGATGCAGTCGTAGCGGATGTTGCCCGCGCTGGAGTGGAACCCGCTCCGTCCCTCCGAACGCACCACCGGCGCCGCAGAGACGTAGAATCCCGCCCGCAGAAGGAGACGGGCCACCCCTTCCCAGGCCCAGGTCTGGTTGTGGTGGAACGTGAAGGCCAGCAGGCCGTCGTCCTTCAGCACCCGATGGCATTCGGCGAAGACCTGCCCCAGCCGCTCTACGAAGAAGTCCGCCGACTTCCCCCGCCGCTCGTTCTGCACAATCTCCTCCGGCCGCTCAGAGTAGGGCGGCTCAAACCAGGGGTAATCTGCTTGCAGCCCCAGGCGGAGCCAGACGTAGAAGAAGTCGGCCAGTTCGGAGTACTGGACGTTATCAAAATACGGCGGGTCGGTGATCACGGCGTCCACGGACCGGTCCGGGACCAACGAGAGGTCTTCGGAGGACTGGCAGCACAGGAGAGCGCCGCGAGGCGTCCGTTCCAGCGCGGAAAAGTCCTCTACCAGGACCCCTTCCGCGCGCTCCCCCCGAACGGAACGGCGGGCGCCGTCTATCCGTTCGTAGGGGCGCTGGCCGTAGGCTTTCCCCCGCCGGACCTTCTCAAAGCACCTGAAGAAGGTCCCGCGCCCGAACGCCGTCCCCCAAACGTTGTTTTCGGTCGGGCGCTCAATGGGATGGTAGGCGTGAAGGCCAAAGAAAACCGACACCTTGTGCCAGGCCGTCTCATATTTGCAGAACATGTTGTTGGCGTCCAGCGCGTCCGAGAAGGCCAGGAGCATCAGTTCGCGGATGTTCCGGTCGGGAATCTCCAGAATCGCCTCCAGGAGGGTGGAGAGGCAGAGCAACTGGCGCTCGTTGAACATGTGCCAGAAATGAGTGTAGCCGTGATTGACCGGGCGGGGGTCGCTGCGGCCCTCGGTGGGGATGGCCTGCCGGGGGAAGAGGAGGTCGTCCCGACGGCGCTCAAACTCGGCCCGGGCCTCCTCCCAGCGCCGCAGGTCCGCCTCATCCACCCGCTTGAAGAAGCGGCCGCAGGTCCGGCAGTAGCCCTCCAGGGCGTGGAGTTCGGCCCGCAGGGGCCTGCCCCGGCGCGCGGCCGCGTCCCCCAGCCGCTGCCGCTTTCCGCAGGCGGTGCATCGGAAAACGCCGCGCCCGGAGTTCCCCCGCCGGGGGTCAAAGACGGTCCCGCAATCCGGGCAGGCCGTGTGGGGGTCATACCCTGCCGTCTCCACCACCTGAAGGCACTCAGGGCACACCACGACGTGGCGGTGGTCCCGAAGGGAGAGCTCCATATTCGGCCACAGGCGGACGGCGGCGCCGCATTCCTCGCATTCCGCCACCTTGACCCAGAAGTAGTACATTACGTCGGCCTCGTGCCCGGCGGAGCAGGTAGTCCGATAAAACTCCCGGATTTTCTCCCCGGCGGTCGCTTCAAGGAAGCGGAAGGCGCGATCCAGTTCCGCCAGGTCCACCGGCTCTATCTCTTTTTTGGTCACGAACCAGGCGACGGGATTGATGTCCACGCCGATGACGCGACAGCCCAGCCGAAGGGCCTCCACCACCGTGGTGCCGCCGCCCATAAAAGGGTCCAGGACGATCTTGCCCTCCAAGTTGGGACGGCATTCCGTTTCGCCTCGGGCCGGGCTCCCCACGAACCAGGACCAGAGAGTGTCTTCCGAGACTTCCGCCGAGGCGAAAGCCGCCAGCGTAATCATACGGAAGACGCTCCCCAGGCGCCGGGCCCACCATTTGTGCATCTGGTAGATGGGCTTTTTGGAGTTTCCCTCCGCCAGGGCGACAGGGTTCAGGCGTTCAACGGGGAAATCGCGCTCTATGTACCGCATCCGTATTCCGTACTACGTATTCCGTGCCAGAAGGTTACGCCACATTGTCTCTTCGTCGCTGCCGTAGAGGGCCTGAAACTCCCGTTCCAGTTCGTCCAGTTTGGCTTCCAGAATCTCCGACAGGGTCTGGCCTTCGGGGTCGCGAAAAGTCTCTCCGACTTCGGCGGCGATGGCGTAAATCTCATCCACGCAGTCCGGGTCTCCGGAGATGAACTCCCAGAACTCCCGCCCAACCAGCCAGTCCACGCCGCCCTCTTCCGCGACGTACTTGCGGACGATGCTGGAGACCTGGTCCCGATTCCCGTAACACATCCCAAAAAAGGCCACCGAGCCCCGATTCCGCCGCTGGGCAGAGCGCAGTAAATCGGCGATCCGCTTCGCCTGTTCTTTGGGAATGGGATTGGGGCCGCTCTTGACCTGGATGTAGTAGTGCCGCCCCTCGTGGGTTTTCAGGATGTCTGCCCCCTCCACCCCCGTCCCCTCAGAAAACACTTTGGCCGCCTTCTGGAGAGCCAGGCCGAAAGAGGTTACGGTTCCTCGCTCCAGCCGCTGGCTCACCAGCCACCGAACGATGGAACGGGCGTCCTTCAGCCCTAACTCTTTGGAGAGCAGGCGAACCAGGGAACGGGTTGACATCCAGGTCTTCTGTTCGCAGGCGGCGGATAGTCCGGACCCGCTCCCGCAGGAAGTCCTCAAAAATCTGCCGAATCTGAAGGCGCTTGTCTTCCGGTAGCATCCCGAACTTCTCCAGTTATCGGGTATCACGGGATCACTTCCCACCGCCCTACCAGTTTCTCCATAACCTGGGGGAGGGTGGTGTACTCCATCTCCTCCATCGGCAGCCGGTGGGGCTCAAAGGGGCCGTGGCGGCGGAAGTGGTCGGCGATGACGTTGCATAGATGGCGCGCCTCGTCAAAGCCCGGGTCGTCAAACATATCCCGGGGCCCCACCAGCCGTCCCCCAGCAATCTGGAACCCCAGACAAACGACGCGCGGCGGGCCGTCAAAGCGGCTGGGCGTGGCATGGTAGAGGGGGACCGGCATCAGCGGGCCGTAGTGGGAGCCCCGCATCCAGCCCTCCACGATGTGGGGCATAGTGAACGGCTCCAGCACCTCGCCGACGGCCGGGAAATCCCCCTGGCTACGGACGATACAGACGGGGTCGTCCTTGCCCACGTACCGCCCGGCGATGAGGGAGAGGCGTTGGGTAGAGGAGACGGCCGCAATCTCGCCCTTTTTGGTATAAACTGCCTTGACCATATAGCGGCCCGGCGCGCCGATGAAGACCAGCAGGTCGTAAAGTTCCTCCGGCGTATCAAAGAAGACTCGCTTGCTCTCCTTCACATCGTGGACCTCAAAGCGGAAGCCATCATGCATTGCCGGGGAGATGACCAGACCGGCAGTATTGAAGGGGTCGGCGAACATGCGATAGAGGGGGAGGTTCCAGGCCCCAGCGGAGGTCTTATCAGCCATAAAGATGAGCACGGGCTCAGAAGGCCGCTCGGTGAACTCCATCTCCGCCACGCCGGGGCCCATCCCCTTGACGTTGCCAGAGAAAGCATCCGCCAGCAGGTCTTGCCCGGCGCCGTAGAGTTTCAGCCGTCTGGCGACTTCGGTGCAAGCCTCAAGGGTCTCCCAGGCTAGGCGATGAATGTCGGGGTTATCCACCCCCTTGCGGTGGGTCATAATGAGTTGCAAGTCATCCCCACAGGCCGTCACATAGAAATCCACGATGAGGTCCTCTTTGACTGCCACCTCCAGCCGGTCTTCCGCTTCTTCTATGAGTTCATCGTGGACGCTGGAGTGGCCCACGAATCCACCGACATCAGCCTTGATGACGCTGAGCGTGATGTGGTCCATTTTCCCCCCCTTTCTAAAATATCAGACCTCAACTTTGTCAAGTCTACGCATATAAAGAAACGGGATAGCCCACCGTTCCCCCTGAAGGGGAGTTAAAAGGGGGAACATGGGTTTTTTGCGGCGGCTTCGCCGCCGCAAAAACCCCACCTCTCCCCCTTTTCGCGACACAGAGCCCATAAGAGTTCCTTTTTCAACACGAAACTCAATGAGTGAATGTCGTCCGGGCGCTCTATTTCAGTTTCTCCTCCCCACCGAAGGGCCGATACGGGCTCAGTTGATCCAGAATCTCCTGGTCTTCCGAGGTGATGGCATTCTGCACCATGTGGGTCAGGAGGACGCCGACGCCCGGCCCCAACATGTATCCCTGGCCACACATCCCGACGGCGTAGATATACCCCTCCAGTTCCCGAGCCCAGCCGATGATAGGGAAGCCATCAGGGGTCATCGGGTAGAGGCCCCGCCAGGTACGCCGTACTTTGATGTTGGCCAGTTTCGGCATCAGGTCCACCATCCGCCGGGCAATCATGGGCAGGAAGACGGAGGTCTCCCGCCGGTCGGTGCCGATGATGGGCGGCTCCGGGGTGATGCAGAAGACAACCGGGCCGGGTTTGTGCTGGTAGAAGTAGTAGTTCTTGGAGCCCTCCGCGGGGCGGATGTCCACGACCATTGGCTCCAGGAAGCGGGCGACCGGCTCGGTGATGCCTGCCTCGTGGCAATCCGGCACCACGGGCACATCCAGTCCGGCCATCTGGGCGACGGCGCGCGCCCAGGGGCCTGCGGCGTTGACCACCACTTCGGTGGCATAGCCGCCCCGGTCGGTGCGGACACCTACCACCCGTCCCCGGCGGCGGATGATGCCGGTGACTCGCTCCCGGAAGTGGAACTCGGCGCCCCGCTCCCGCGCCCGCATGTAGAAGGCGTGGGCCGTCAGTAACGGAGAAGCGGAGCCATCGCCCGGAGAGTACGTCCCGCCGATTAGCCCGTCCGGATTCAAGTCCGGAATGACCTGGAGGAGGTCGTCCCGGTCCAGCCAGCGGATGTTCAACCCGTAGGAGTGCTGGATTTTCAGCAGGTTCTTGAGGACCTGCTCCTCCTGCTCCCGGTAGGCGACGAAGGAGTACCCACCCTGGTACCATTCAATGTCGTCGCCATAGGTCTCCTTCCAGGTGGAGAAAATCTCAATGGACTTGAGGCAGAGGCGGATTTTGGCGGGGTCGGAGTGGGTGGCGCGGATGCCGCCAATGGCGGCCTTGTTGGAACCTTGTCCGGGACTGGCGAACTGGTCAATGACCAGGACTTTCAGACCGGCGTCGGCCATAAAGAAGGCGGCGGGCAGGCCGATGCTCCCGGCACCGATAATCACCACGTCGTAAGTCTGGGTGGTCATGGGGCCTCCTGAGGGTGAGATCAGGACTCCTCCTGGGAGATGAGAGACTCCAGCATCGCAACCAGGTCAGACAGGTCATGCTGGACCGTCTCCCAAACTTTGACCAGGTCTACTTCAAAATACCCGTGGATCAGCCGATTTCGCATCCCGATAATCTCCGCCCACGGAATCTCCGGATGCATCTCCCTGGCAGTTGCGGAAATCCGACGGGCGGCCTCACCGATGACTTCCAGCGACTTCATGACCGCGTTCTGATGCAGCCGGCTGTCCCAAAGGCTGCTCTGTCCATTCCTCGGACAAACTCACAGGCCTCCCGCGCCGCCAGCAGCATATCCAAGAGGTAACCCTCATCGGTCTTCATAAGATGGCCTCCAGCGAGCCGAGAATCGCCTTGCGGCGAATGTAGTTCCGGCTGCGCTCCACCGCTTCCCATTCTACCAGGTCTACTTCCCGTCCAAAAATCCGAGAGAGTTCCTCTGGATACGGCTCACAGTCAGAAGGCCGTAGTGCGAATCCGGGGCGAATTGGACCAAGACGTCTACGTCGCTATCGGGGCGGAAGTCCGAACGCAAAACGGAGCCAAACAATGCCAGGCGGGTAATCTTGTATTCCTGGCAAAGCCGGACCAGTTCCTAATAATTCACTCGTATGCGTTCCATTTCGTTCCGCTTCACGGCACAACGCCGCCGCAGGAGGCATAGTTGGCGTTGTGTTCCGCCTCCGTCCGGGCGAAGAGATGGCTCCCGTCGTTCTTGTGGCAGTCGGCGATGAAATAGAAGTAGTCGGTTTGGGCCGGGAAGGCCGAGGCCTGGATGGACGCCAGGCCTGGACTGCAGATGGGGCCCGGGGGCAGGCCGGGGTAGCGGTAGGTGTTGTATGGGTGGTCTATTTCGGCAAGGCTGTTCACGCCCAGTTCGTCAAAGTAGAGCCGACGCCACCACTTCCCGGTCTTTGCGTCGTAGCCCAGGGCGTACTGGACGGTAGGGTCGGCGTTGAGGAGCCAGCCGTTCCGCAACCGGTTCAGGAAGACGCCTGCGATAATGGGCCGCTCCTCGGGGATGACGGCCTCCCGCTCCACCAGCGAGGCCAGGGTGACCAGTTGGTGGACGGTCAGGCCCTGGTTGGCCGCTCCCATGCGCATCTCTTCGGTCACCCGCGCGTCAAAGGTCGCCAGCATACGGGCCACCACGTCATAGGCCGTCACCTCCTCCGGCAGACGGTAGGTCTCCGGGAAGAGATACCCTTCCAGGCTGGTCCCCGGCGGCAGGTCGGCCAGGAAGGGGTAGTCCTTCAGGTCGGTCTCCCGCCAGCCGGTGGTCACCAGGGCGATGAAATCCGCCTCGGCGACGCCCGTCTGCGCGGCGACGGCGGCGGCGACCTCTTCCAGCCGGAGTCCCTCACGGATAGTCACCACCCGCTCTGGGCGAAGGCCGGTCTGCAGCGCCTCGGCAATTTCGGGAATGGTCATCGTCTGGCGCAGGGTGTAGGTGCCGGCCTCCAGCCCGGCGTCCATACCCTTGTATTGCAAGTAGCGCCGGAAGAGTTCGGCGTTGGAGATGAGGCCGGCCTCCTGGAGGCGCTGGGCGACCGACGCCGCCGTCTCCCCGGGCTGGACGACGAAGGTGACCGGGGTGTCGTCGGTGCCGGCGGGGCGCTGGAGTTCTTCGGCGTGCATCTGGATGTAGGTCTCCAGGGCGATCTCTTTGGGGGAGCCTGCCGCGCTAAGGTTGCAGATGGAGATACCCAGTCCGCCGGTCCGGCGGAATGCCCACACACCCCCGCCGACGATAATGGCAACTGAGGCCAGCGCCAGCAGAAAGGCCACGACACGGGCTGTTTGTTTCATGTTCACCTCTTGCGAAACCACGAAGACGCGAATGGACAATTCGCAATGAACGATTCCTCGTGTCTTCGTGTCTTTGTAGTTTTTACTCTTTCTGGGCTTCCAAGAATCCCTGTAGCAGGACGGCAGCGGCGACGGCGTCTACATCGCCGCGCCGGCGGCGTTTTCCGGGCCGCCGGACAGTCTCCAGAATCTCCTGGGCAGCGACCGTGGTGTAGCGCTCATCCCACAACTCCACCGGCACCGGCAACGCCTCCGCCAGGGCCTGCGCGTACGCCTCCACCCAGCGGGCCTGGGGGCCCACCTCGCCGCGCAGGGTCAGCGGCCGCCCGATAATCACCTGCTCCGCGCCGTGCTCAGCGACCAGTCGGGCAATGGCGGCGAAGTCCTCGGCTCGGGACTTCCGCTCCACCACCCCCACCGGTCGGGCCACCGTCCCGGTAGGGTCGCTGACCGCCACGCCGATCCGTCGTTCTCCCAGGTCCAGTGCCAGCACGCGCATCGTGAAGGGAATCACAATTTCCCCTGGTTTGCTAAACCAATAAACTCTTCCAGTGTGACCACTTTAACCGCTTCGGCTTTCTGAATATACTCTCGCCACTTATCGCCGATGAAATAATTGCGCTTGCTCCAGCCCCTTCCCCCTAATACCACATAGGCCCGACTGATTCCCCTGTCCGGATCGCCTCAGCCAAACACATAATTTCGTAAGGGACTTTCTGCTCCGCAGTGCCAGACACCTGTTGCCATTTTAAAGAAATGATGATTTTCTCACCCAGAGCATTCGTCGCAACAATGTCAGCCTTGTGAGCGCCACCACCCAGCCGCTGGCCTACGACAACCTGCTCTTCATAACTGTAATGACCATACTTCAGAGCGGGCAGCACCATTTGCTCCAGGACGGCTCCGGTGGTGGTCTTTCTGGGATTCATACGACTTCCTCTCGGCGAAAGATCAGCAGATAATGATGAACAATTTTAAGAAACTCTCGGGAATCTGAAGGCATAGAAGAAGAGTTATCCGGGACTACAATCACAATCTCCTTTAGGCGAAGATGGTGGTAGCGGCTCAAATGCTCCAGTAGCAGAAGTCCTGCTGGCAAAAGATGTTCACCTTCTCGTATGTCTTCCGTTCTCACAGCCAGGAAACCACCAGGCAAGAGAACCCGCTGACAATCTTCAGCGATCCGGTCAACGGTTTCCAGAAAACCGTAAAGATACGAGCGGGGAGGAATCTCCCCAGGAGACCCATAAACATAAAGGAGTGAAAACGGACCATCCAACGAGGATTCCTCACCTTCCAATTTCGTCGCTTGATGAGGGAAAAGGCAGATTTCTGCCACTTGCGTTCCGCCAGCCCCAAAGCGGTTTGCCAGATTGCGAACGATTTCCAATTCCCACCGATGGGCCGGAAGAATCCACACGGAAGTAGTCTCCAAGTTCTTATCCCTCGCCTCTCCTTCCTGGATTATCTCCCGGTGGAGTTTCCAAGAAAAAGCGCATGGAAGGAAAGTCCCCTCCTCTTGTTGTTTTTCCTCAACCGGTTTTTCAAAAATCGGCAGATACTCATGAGCCAGTAGCAGAAAGTTATACTGAAGACTACGCGCATACCAAAAACCGGTCGTCTTACAATTGTGCTGCCGCTTGATCACCAATTCTCTTAAGCGGAACCCTGCGTTGAGGAATAATCGGATCGTCCAGAATCCAATGGGCAAGACATGACGGGATTGTCGGGTATCTCCAATGAGAAGCGCGCATTTTCCCCCCGGTTTCAGGACACGCCAACTTTCTTGAGCCACCTTTCCCATTTCTTCAAGAAACCGGGGGATAGGAAGAGACGAAAGGTCGCCCTCTACCTGCGCGCTATAGTGTACAATTCCGGCATAGGGGGGATGAGCACAGATTAAGTCTACGCTTTCCGCCTCAACAAAGGAGAGTGTCCGAGCATCTCCAACGCGGGTTTCCGGTTCGTAGACCGGCCCGACCTCTACCAATGGCGGTACCTGAAAGGACAGGTTCTCTCGTGTGAGTTGAATAGCCTGGGGGTTGATGTCTATAGCGATACAGCGTCGTCCTAAAAGCTTGGCCTCCACCGCCGTCGTGCCACCACCGACGAAGTAATCCAGCACCACGTCCCCCGGACGGGAGTACTTCAGAATCACATTACGGGGAATATATGGAGACCAGTTCCCGCGATACCGTCCATCATGAGTCGCCCAATCACCCCGTTTCTTAAAACTCCAGACGGTGGTTGTTTCCTCCCGGAAATCGCTGGGTGTGCAGGCCCGAATCCGCTTTTGACGCGCCAGCGAAGAGATATTCACGCCATAAGCTTCCGTGATGATCTGTTCTAATTGACGAAACGAGATGCCAAACGTAACCCCGATTTCTGCATCCGGCATTCCTCCCGCCTTGGCCTCCAGCACGGCAGAGCGGAAAGCATCTTCTCCGTGCTCCTGGCGGAGGTGATTTCCCAGAGGCTGAGAAATACGTTCTCCACAAATCAGGCAGGTCTTCATTTTCAGCGGTACCCAAGTTGCTCTGAACCCTGGTCTGGCTATTTGATCGTTTTCACCGAATCTATCTTCCAGGGTTAACGTCTATCCGGATTCGCATCGGCAGCAGGGGCATCCGCATCAGCCACTGGGGCCAGACCTGTATCTGGGGTGGCTGAGCCAGCGGCCACTGAGCGGCAAGGAGGTCGGCGGCTTGAGCGACGCTCTTCCCGCGCACCGTCTGCCGGACGACCTCCGGGTCCACTTCCGCCGCTGCGTAGCCCACCGCCGAGACGGTGAACTGAATGACACCGTTCTCGGGGCCCGCCGTCGGCTCCCGAATCTGGAAGTCGGTATCTATCAGCACATGTTCAGGCGGCAGACGGCGCACCAGGGCGGCGTAGCCCACTGCCTCAGCGTTATCCCGGTCCACCGCCATACCGGTGACCAGCAATTTCATATAGACTTGCAGTTTATCCGCCTGTTCGTAGAGGAACCGGTCGTACGAGACTTCGCTGGCCTGAATCTCCAGCGATTGCCGGAAGAGCACTTCGGTCGGTTCCAGGTACGTCTGCAGGCCCTGGTAGGCCTCCTCCAGCAACCGGGCCGTCAACTCCTTCCGGGCCCGGTCCATATCTTCCTGGGAGACGGCGCGGACTTCCTTGAGGCCGCCGCCTCGCGTCGGCTCGGGGTTGATGACCCGCAGGGCCAGGGCACTAACGCCTTCCACCTGGTTGATGAGTCCGGCGTCCACGTTGCCGGCCGGACCCTCCTCCAGGGCCTCTATAGGGGCCGGGGCCTGGCCGAAGGGAGACACCGTCACATCGCGGGTGGTAGCGAAGCGGACCGGGAAGGCGCCAGCGGACGTGCGGACAATGGTGCGGGCGGGGACGGTAATCTCCTGGCCCAGCATGTTGGTGAAGAGGACAGTTCCGGTAGCCCGGCCCGACTCATAGGCGGCGGTGCCGGTGGTCTCCACTTCCAGACTGCCCGCGAAGTAATCGCCCACCCGACGGGCGGGAATCTGTCCGCTGGCGGCGTCCACCGCCTGCGTTTCCAGCCCGGCCCAGACAGGGACGGCCGCCCGGACGGTCTCCACGGTGGGGGCCAGGGTGACGGTAGCCTGGGGGACGACCGCATAGGCGAAGGCGATGATGACCAGCATGGTGGCGACGAAAACGGTCAGCCGGGCACCCAGGCGGACGTTCTGGGCCCAGGGCGGGAGCGGGCGGGCCGGCGGCGGTCGGAGCGGGACTTCCTCCTCCCACCAGGCGCGGGGCGGTGGCTTCAGGGGCTCCCGCTCCGGGCGGGGCCAGATTTGGGCCGCCTCCGCCTCGGCGATGGACGCGAAGGCCGGCAGCCCGATCCAGCGGACATAGGCCCGCCGGTCCGGGTCCTCGGAGACGACGGCGACTTCGGCGCCCAGCCGCTCTGCCTCTCGGCGCACCCGTTCGCCGTCCAGCGGATTGGAGAAGAGACGGGTCTCCCAGGGAAGGACAATGATGACCCGGCCGTCGGTGCCGGCACTCCGCTGTGCTCCGTGCCTGACTACGAGCGCCTGGCGTAAGCGGTGGCGCAGGACGGTCAGGTCATCGTCGGGGTGAAGGGAGATGATGTGCGGCATGCTCTAAAAACCACGAAATCGCACACTGCTCTTCTACTATTTCTCCGCGCTCTCCCCACTCTCTACGGTGGGAATCATGCATGGCCCAGGGCCTCCTGCAGGAGTTGCGGGGCCCGGCGGAGCGCCTCGTCCAGACGGCGGGGGTCTTTGCCGCCCGCTTGGGCCAGGGTGGGTCGTCCACCGCCGCCACCGCCCACGACCTGAGCAATCCCGCGCACCAGTTTCACTGCGTCCACACCCTGCCGGGTCAGGTCGGGGGTGACCGCCGCCACGAAGGCCGGACGCCCTTCCAGAACCGTGCCCAGTACCACTACGCCGGAGCGGACCCGCTCCCGATACCAGTCCGTCATCTCCCGCAGAGTCTCTATGTCCGGGACGTTCACCCGCGCCACCAGCAGGGGCACTCCGGCCACCTCCTGGACCTGATCCAGCAGGTCCTCCAGTTGGTAGCGGGCCAGTTGCCGCTGGAGACGGGCGATCTCTTTGCGGGCCGTCTGGAGTTCGTCCTGCAACTCCAGGACTTTGCGGTTCACCTCCTCCGGCGAACAGAGGAGATGGGCCGAAATGGACTCCAGGGAGCGCATATGTTTCTGAACCCACTCCACCGCGCCGCGCCCGGTCACCGCCTCAATCCGGCGCACGCCCGCGCCGATGCCCTGCTCGGAAACAATGTAGAAAAAGCCAATCTCTCCGGTCTCGTCCACATGGGTGCCGCCGCACAGTTCCTGGCTGAAAGGCTCATCGGGCCAGCCGATGCGCAGCACTCGCACCACGTCGCCGTACTTTTCGCCGAAGAGGGCAATGACGCCCTCCGAGAGCGCCTCCCGGTACGGTTTGTACTCCCAGATGACTGGGTAGTTGGCCAAGATGGCCTCGTTGACCCCGCGCACGACCCGGTCTATCTCGTCCTGGGTGAGCATGGCGCCGTGGGTGAAGTCAAAGCGCAGCCGGTCCGGGGCGACCAGGGAGCCGGCCTGCTGGACATGTTCGCCGAGGACGTAGCGGAGTTCGTTATGGAGCAGGTGGGTGGCGGTGTGGTTGCGGGCGATGTCCATACGCCGCTCATAGTCCACCAGCGCCCAGGCCCGGTCGCCGACGCGCGGGGTACCCAGGGTGACCTCGCCGATGTGGACGATGAGGTCGGGGACGGGTTGCCGCATGTCGTCAACGCGGATTTCCCAGACCGGCTCCTCCGCCTCCTCGCTGGCGAAGGCGGCGATGTAGCCAGTATCGGAGACCTGACCGCCGGACTCCACATAGAAGCAGGTCTCGGAGAGGACAACCTCCACTTTGTCGCCGACGCGGGCGGCCTGAACCGGCTTGCCGTCCCGCAGGATGGCCGCGACGGTCGTCTCCAGTTCCGTCGCCTCGTAGGGGTCGTGCAGGACGCCCTCCGGACCCAGCAGGCCCTTTTTCTGCAAATTCTCCAGCAGGTCCCGGTACACCCGCAGGCTCTCTTCGTCTATCTCCTCAAACATCTCCGCCGCCCGGGCCCGCGCCCGCTGTTCTTCCAGCGCAGCATGGAATCCCGCTTCGTCCACCGTCAGGCCGTGCTCCTCGGCCACGTCCCGGATAATTTCCATCGGGATGCCGAAGGTGTCGTAGAGCCGGAAGGCATCCCGACCGGGAATCATGCGCTCTCCACGCTCCTTCACAGCGGCAATCACCTCGTCCAGACGGGCCAGTCCCGCATCCAGCGTCTTCAGGAAGCGCAACTCCTCCTGGCGGATGGTAGTGAGGATGAACTCCCGCCGCTTCTCCAGTTCAGGGAAGACGGGACTCATTCGCTGAATGACGACTTTGGCCACTTCGTCCATAAAAGGACGGGTGAAGCCGATTTTGCGCCCGAAACGGACTGCGCGGCGGAGAATCATGCGCAGGACGTAGTTGCGGCCCTCGTTGCCCGGCAGGACACCGTCGCCGACGAGGAAGGTGACGGCGCGAGCGTGGTCGGCGATGACCCGGTAGCCAACGATATGCTTCTCCCTCTCTTCGTCGGTATGGCCCAGGAGTTCCTGGACCCGATCCATAATCGGAGTGAAGAGATCGGTCTTGTAGTTAGAGTCCACGCCCTGCAGGATGGCGACCAGCCGCTCCAGGCCAGCGCCGGTATCCACGTGTTTGGCCGGCAGGGGCTCCAGGGTCCCGTCCTCTTTCCGGTTGTACTGGATGAAGACCAGATTCCAGAGTTCCAGGAACCGTCCGCAATCCCGGTTGACGCCGCAGAGGTGGGTCGGGTCGTCCTTTTTGGAGCAGAACTCCGGTCCCCGGTCGTAGTGGATTTCACTGCAGGGGCCGCAGGGGCCGGTGTCGCCCATTTCCCAGAAGTTATCCTTGCGGCCGAAGAAGAGGATGTGGGACGGGTCAATATCGGTTTCGGAGCGCCAATACTCGGCGGCCTCGTCGTCGCGGGGGAGTTCGCCCTTTTCGTCCTCAAAGCAGGTAGCCCAAAGGCGATCTTTGGGCAGGCCCCAGACCCCGGTGAGGAGTTCCCACGCCCAGGCGATGGCCTCTTTTTTGTAGTAGTCGCCGAAGGACCAGTTGCCCAGCATCTCAAAGAAGGTGTGGTGGTAGGTATCCCGCCCCACGTCTTCCAGGTCGGCATGCTTGCCGGAGACGCGCAGGCACTTCTGGGTGTCGGCAGCCCGCTTGTAGGGGCGGGTGCCGATGCCCAGGAAGACGTCCTTGAACTGGTTCATCCCGGCATTGGTGAACAGAAGGGTAGGGTCGTCCACCGGCACCAGGCTGGAACTGGGGACAATGGTATGGCCCCGGGCGGCGAAGAAATCCAGGAAACTCTGTCGGACTTCGTCGCTGGTCCACTTTTTCTTGCTCATAGGCGCTCCTCGTCAACACTTTGTGACGCGTATTGTAGTCTAAAGGGGGGAAACTGTCAACTTTCTGCGCTAAGGGCTGCGGTTCGGACATCAGTTGGGACATCTGCGTTCTTCCCTCTCCCCTGGCCGCGGGGCCACGGCCCGAGGGGCCTCGTCCCGTGGGGCTTCGTATTTTGAGCCCGGACGTTTATGTCCGGGCCCAAAACCGTTTCCGACGAAATTGGGACACACTCTTCCCCTTTCTGCGGAACTACGGAGCCCGCTTCATCGTCTAAAGAAAATAGAGACGCGCGGAGTTTATCCTCTCCTCAACCCGAAGGGATATGGGTGGAGTGAGGAACACCGCACTGTAGATTTTACCAGTAGACAACCCACCCTATTCGTGGTATACTGGGGTTGCCGCACTGTTCCGTATGCCGCACTCTGTATTGCGTCCTGCGAAAGGAGCCGCCATGAGCCGTAACCGCTTCTGGACCCTGCCGATCTTGCTGACGCTGCTGGTCAGCATGGTGCTTTCCTGCGCTCCTCCCTTCCTGCGCCGCGCCACGCCCACCCCGACCACCCCGCCCCTTCCTGCCACCAACCCTCTGCTGATGGTGCGCTCCCCCGCGCGGGGCGAGGAGACGCCGCTGGACCGGCCCCTCCGTCTGGTCTTTGACCAGCCCATGGACCGGGCATCTGTGGAGGCCGCGTTCCGCATTGAGCCGAAGGTGGAGGGCACCTTCTCCTGGACCGACCCGGTCACCCTGGTCTTCACTCCCAAGAAAGAGTGGCAACGGGCTACCCGCTACCGGGTCAAACTGGACACCACTGCCAAATCCGCCGAAGGCCTCCCCCTGAAGGAGGAGGTGGAGTTCACCTTCGCCACCGTCGGCTACCTGGAGGTGGCCCAGGTCCTGCCCGAACCCGGCGCGCGCGACATCCCGCCGGATACCCCCGTCACCATTATGTTCAACCGGCCCGTCGTCCCCCTGCAACTGGTCAGCGCGCCGGTGGTGGATATGCCCGTCCCCGTCGTCTTTGACCCGCCCGTGGAGGGGGCCGGCGAGTGGGTCAACACGTCCATCTACGTTTTCCGGCCCAAAACGGGCTTCGTCCCCGGCAAGACTTACCAGGCCACCGTCCCCGCGGGCCTCTCCGACACCACCGGCGGCGTCTTGGAAGAGGACTTCACCTGGCAGTTCACCATTGAGGCCCCCTATGTTCTCTTTGTAGAGCCCGCCACCGGCTCCACCCTCGTCCCCCTCACCCAGACCGTCAAAATCACCTTCAGCCAGCCAATGGACCGGGCCTCTACCCAGGCCGCCTTCTCCCTGAAACCCCTGCGGAGCGAATCTCGCGTCCCCGGCCGCTTCATCTGGAGCGAGAACGACACGGTGATGTCCTTCATCCCAGAGGGACGGCTGGAACTGGATACGGAGTATCTCATCACCCTGGAAGAGACGGCCCTCTCCGCCCAGGGCGCGGCTCCGTTGAAGGCTCCGTACAAGTGGTCCTTCCGCACCGTCCCCTACCCCCGCATTGTCAGCACCTACCCCTCCGACGGGACGAAGGACGCCTACCCGGGCACCGAGTTCCACATCAAATTCTCCGCGCCCATGGACATCTCTACCCTGATGCCCAACATCACCATCATCCCCGAACCGACCCGCGTCTACACCTACTGGGACCCGTGGGAGAACGCCTTCGTCCTCAACTGGAGCCCGCCCGCGTCCACATCCTGGGAGGTCCGCCTGGGCGGCCGCATGGCCGACCCCTACGGCAACACCATCGGCCGGGACACTGTGGTCCGCTTCTCCACCCGCCCGCTGGACCCCGCCGTCTACCTTCAGGTGCCGGGCAACATCGGCCTCTACAATGCCTACACGTCCACCTACGTCTATGCTTCCTACCTCAACGTCACCCAGATAGATGTCTCCCTCTCCCGCCTGACCTGGGAGCAGTTCCAGCGTCTGACCACCGGCGACTGGTGGCAGGTCTGGGAGAGTTTCCGCCCGGCGGAGGAGCAGATTATCCGCCAGTGGACGATTCCAGTGGAGGCGCCGCTGAACGAGGCTCGCTATAAGCGGATTAACCTGGCTGAGGACGGTGGCTCCTTGCCACCCGGCCTCTACTTCCTGGAAATCTCCGCCCCGGAGACCCGCCGACAGGGTTGGAGTCCCACCCGTCATCTTTTCGTCGTCTCCCGCATCCACATGACCCTCAAACAGGCCTCGCGGGAGGCACTGGTCTGGGCTACCGACCTGGCCACCGGCAAGCCCGTCCCCAACCTGCCGGTTACCGTCTACGGGAAGTCCGGCACCATCACCGCGCGCGGCACCACCGACGCCGACGGCGTCTTCCGCACCGGCTTCCCTCCCCTGGAGGACCTCTGGACAACTTTTCTGGCCTACTCCGGCGCGCCCGGAGAGCCCAATTTCTCCGTCGTCAGTAGCGACTGGTACAGCGGCATCGGCCCCTGGGACTTCGGCCTCTCCTCGGAGTTCTACATCCGCCCCTACCGCATCCACATCTACACGGACCGGCCCATCTATCGGCCGGGACAGCCCGTCTACTTCCGCGGCGTCGTCCGGGCCGAGGACGACGCCCGCTATACCCTGCCCCCGGTGGGCGAGACCGTCTCCGTCATCGTCCGCAACGACCAGGGCGAGGAAATCTACCAAGAAACCTTGCCTCTCTCCGACCTGGGCACCTTCAACGGACAATTCACTCTGGCCCCGGAGGCCGGCCTGGGCTACTACTGGATTGAGGTCAATTACAAGAAGCAGACCGACGGCGTCGGCTTCCAGGTGGCCATGTACCGCCGCCCGGAGTTCCAGGTGACCGTCACTCCGGATAAAGACCAAGTCCTGACGGGCGATAAAATCAACGTCTCCGTCCAGGCCACTTACTTCTTCGGCGGCCCCGTTGCCGGCGCGCAGGTCCGCTGGACCCTGATGACCCAGGATTCCTGGTTCCGGCCCGACGTCCCCGGCTGGTGGGATTGGACCGACACCAGCCGGTGGGACTGGTGGACCCCCCAGGAGGTGCCCGGCTACGGCCGTGTCATTGCCGACGGTACCGGCACCACCGACAACCAGGGCCGCTTCGTCTTCACCGTCCCCGCCGACATCAGCGACGCCCTCTTCAGCCAGCGGTTCACCATTGAGGCCACCGTCACCGACGCCACGGACCAATCCGTCTCCAACCGGGCCCAGGTCCTGGTCCATAAGGGCCTCTTCTACATCGGCCTGCGGGTCCAGCAGTACGTCGGCGTTGAGGGTGAGGAGCAGCCGGTGGACATCCGCACCGTGGACTGGGAGGGCGCTCCCGTCGCCCGCGTCCCCTTAACCCTCACCCTCACCCGGCGGGAGTGGCTCAACGTCCAGGAGGAGGACGAGTACGGCAATGTCTACTGGACCTGGACCGTCTCCGACACCGTCGTCGCCACGGCCACCGTGACGACGAACGACAGGGGCGAGGCGACGGCCAGTTTTATCCCGCCGTCGGGCGGCTCCTACGTCATCAAGGCCGAAGGGACGGACCAGAAGGGTAACCGCGTCGTCTCGGCGACCTGGCTCTGGGTCTCCGGGCGGGAGTACGTCTCCTGGCGGCAGGAGAACAACGACCGCATTTATCTCATCGCCGACAAGCGGGAGTACCGCCCCGGCGAGACGGCGAAAATCCTCATCCCGTCGCCCTTCCAGGGGCCGGTGACGGCGCTGGTCACCGTGGAGCGCGGCCACATCATCCGCCACTGGGTCCAGACGCTTCCGGGCAACGCGGAGACGATAGACCTGCCCATCACGGCCGAAATGGCCCCCAACGCCTTTGTCTCCGTCGTCCTGGTCAAGGGCGTGGACGAGACTAACCCCGTCCCTGGCTACCGGCTGGGCTACGTCTCCTTCGGCGTCTCCACCGAGAAGCAGGAGTTGACCGTCCGCGTCACCCCGGACCGGGATATCGCGAAGGGCGAACACTACGGCCCGCGCGAGACCGTCAACCTGAACGTTGAGGTGACAGACTCCGAAGGGAAGCCGGTGGAGGCGGAGGTCGGGCTGGCAGTGGTGGATAAGGCCGTCCTGACGCTGGCCCCGCCCAACGCGCCGTCCATCGTAGAGGCTTTCTACGGCCGGCGCGGCCTGGGCATCCGCACCGCCGATAACCTTTCCATCTCCGTGGACCGCATCAGCGTCCGCATCGCGAAGGAAGCCAAAGGCGGCGGGGGCGGCGCCGAAATGGCCGCTATGGGTGTAGAGTTCATCCGCCAGGAGTTCCCCGACACCGCCTTCTGGGCGCCTTCTGTCCGCACCGACGCGCGGGGCCGGGCGACCGTCTCCTTCAAACTCCCGGACCAACTGACTACCTGGCATATAGAGGCCCGCGCGGTCGCGCAGACCGGATCGCGGGCTGTTAGCCTGCTGTTGGTGGGCCAGACCGAACTGGAACTCCTCTCCACGAAAGACCTGCTGGTCCGGCCGGTGACGCCCCGTTTCTTCGTGGTGGGCGACCGGGCCGATTTGGCCGCCGTCGTCCACAACAACACCGACCGCTCCCTGGAGGTGGAGGTCTCGCTGGAGGCGCCGGGCCTGCGGATGCTGGGCGAGGCCCGCCAGAAGGTGACGATTCCGGCGAAGGGCAAGGTGCGGGTGGAGTGGCCGGTGGAGGTGCCGCGCGACTTCGCCGGCGACCGGGTTGACCTGGTCTTCCGGGCCCGGGGCGGCGGCCTCTCTGACGCGACCAAGCCCCCGGCGGGTCTCCCGCCCGACCAGTACCTGCCCGTTTACCGGTACTCGGCGGTGGAGATTGTCGGCACCGCCGGGCAACTGGCCGAGGCCGGGAGCACCCTGGAGGCCGTGGTCCTCCCGCCCAGCATAGACACCACCCAGGGCGACCTGACGGTCAAACTGGAGCCGTCCCTGGCCGCCGGGATGACCGGGGGGCTCAAGTACCTGGAGCACTTCCCCTACGAGTGCACCGAGCAACTGGTCTCCAAGTTTTTGCCCAACGTCCTCACCTACCAAGCGCTGAAGGAACTGGGGCTGGAGCGGCCCGAACTGGAGGCCAAACTGCGGGAACTGGTCTCCTACGCAGTCCAGAAACTCTACCAGTACCAGCACCCCGACGGTGGCTGGGGCTGGTGGAAAAACGATCAGTCCAACCCGCTGACCACCGCCTACGTCGTCTTCGGCCTGGTCAAGGCGAAGGAAGCGGGCTTCGCGGTGGAGGAAAGGGTCATCCGGGACGGCGTGAACTATCTGCGGCTGCGGATCAAGCCGGTGGACGAACTGAAGAGCCCCACCCAGGCCAACCGGCAGGCCTTCATCCTCTACGTCCTGACGGAGGCTGGGCAGGCGCGCGAGGCGGACCTGGCGAACCTCTACGAGGTACGCGGGCGGCTGAGTTACTACGGGCGGGCGTATCTGGGGCTGGCGCTGGGCATCCTGAATCCGGAGGATCCGCGGATCGGGACCATCATCGCGGACCTGACGAACGCGGCGGTGATGAGCGGGACGAGCGTCCGCTGGCAGGAGGCGGAGCCGGACCGCTGGAACTGGAACACCAACATCCGGACGACGGCCATTGTCCTGGCCCTGCTGGCCCGCTTTGACCCCCAGAACCGGCTGGCGCCGGGCACCGTCCGCTGGCTGATGCGGGCCCGCACTGCCGACCGCTGGGAGACGACGCAGGAGACGGCCTGGGCGCTCATTGCCCTGACGGACTGGCTGGTGGCGACCCGGGAACTGGAGGGGAACTACGCCTGGGGCGTGCGGGTGAACGGCCGCGACCTGGGCTCCGGGCAGGTGACGCCCCAGACCGTCCAGGAGGTGACGGAGTTGCGGTTGGCGGTCAAGGACCTCTTCGTGGATCAGGCGAACCGGGTGGAGATTGCCCGGGGCGAGGGGCCGGGCCGGCTCTACTACACCGTCCACCTGCGCGGCTACCTGCCGGTGGAGCAAATCCAGGCCCTGAACCGGGGGGTCATCGTAGGCCGGGTCTACGAGCGGGCGGACTGCAAGAAAGACTGTCGGCCGGTCACCGAGGCCCGCGTGGGCGACCTCATCCGGGTCCGGCTGACCATCATTGCCCCCACCGACCTGAACTACGTGGTGGTGGAGGATCCGTTCCCGGCGGGGATGGACCCGGTGGATCGGAGCCTCTTGACGACGAGTGTGGTGGGTGAACGGCCGGAGGTGGTCCGCACCGACTGGGATTGGCGCCGCTGGGGCTGGGGCTGGTGGTGGTTCGCCGACACCGACCTGCGGGACGAGAAACTGGTGCTCTTTGCCACCGAACTTCCGCGCGGCACCTATGAGTACACCTATCTGTTGCAGGTGGGGCTGGCGGGAGAGTACAAAGTCCTGCCGACGACGGCCTACGAGATGTACTTCCCCGAGGTCATGGGCCGGACGGACGGGGTGGTGTTCACGGTAGTGCGCTGATTGAAATCAGCCTTCCCTGGGCACGCTGTGCCGGGCGTCGGCCTTCGCCGATGCTGTTCCGGGGGACGGCGCAGGCCGTCCCCCGGCCGAAGGCCTATGGAGGCTGCCTTCAGTCGGCACATTGCGGCGGCGGCCTCTGGCCGCCGCCGCTGTGTTCTCTACGGCGTCTCCCCCCTGAGGAAGCACAAAATCCCGTCCACAATCCCCTGAGCAATCAGGTCCTGTCGGTGCAGGAGAATATCCCGGTCGGCCAGGAGAAAACCAATCTCTATGATAGCGCCCGGGGTGAAAGGGTCAATCTCGTAGAAAGTATGGTATTGGGTCATATCAGGGGTGACGCTTCCCTCATGGAAGGGCAGACCGGTGCGGGCCCCGTAGCGGCTGACCAGGCAGGCAACCAGATGGTCCTCTACATGGGGGATAGCACTCTCTTCCACGCGGGCCACCTTGAAGCCGGAGGCTTCCGGGTAGAGGCAAGCGTCGGCGTGGATGGAGACCAGGGCGCGGGCCCGGTAGCCCTCCAGCCGGGGGTCAAACTCCTCCAGCAGGTCGGTGGGATATCCGGCGGCCTCCAGCCCTCTCACAACCCGCCGGGCGACAGCCAGATTCACGTCCACTTCCCGAAGCCAGCCGTCGCAGATGGCGCCGGTATCGTTCCCCCAGTGGCCGGCGACAATGCCGATGGGCAACACCTCCGGCGTACCGGCAAGGGGCGTCGGCCTGGGGGAGGGAGTGGGGAAAGGAGTAGAGCTCAGCAGGAAATAGCCAGGCGATGGAGTGACGGGAGGGGGGCCGGCCACGTGCTCCGCGCCAGCACTCAACCCGATGCGGATGAGAGCCAGAAGGGCGGTTCCCAGGACGACCAGTGCCAGCAGGCGCGGCGCACCGGAGGCGGCTGGTTGCCTCTCCCGTGACTCCACCGGGCGGGCCATCTGGCGAGACATGGCAGGTCGCAAGTCACAGATACGGGCCAGGCGTCACCCGTACTGCAGGGCACAGGTCACAAACGGCGATACGCGATAAACGATACGCGATGAGCGATAAACGATACGCGATGAGCGATATGCGATACGCGATGAGCGATATGCGATACGCGCTTACCGGCTCTCTTCCACACAAAACGCGCCGATGTGGTGTTTGTTGACCAGAATGCCGCCGGCATTGAAGACGATATCAGGCCGAATAGAACCGCGCACCCGTCCGTCCAGGACAACCAGGAAATCCTCCGTGTCCGTTACCAGCAGCCGCCGCAGGTCCACCCGGGCGGAGAGGCGCAGGTAGCCACTGACTTCAAACGTGGGGACGGTCAGAAAGATATTGTAGAGATACGCGCCCGTGTAACTGCCATAGGTCTGCTTACGGGGCAGCGCGTCCTCCTGACGGGCCACCAGAGCCAGCGTCAGGTTCGCTTTGGCCAAAGTGGAGGCGGGATAGGAAGCGAGAATCTCGCCAGGCCGGTCAATCGGGGAGATATAGGCATCCTCCAGGAGAAGGAACCCCGTCGTCCGGTCGTTCAACATCTCAAAGAGGCCATAACGGCGCACATCCAGGTGCCCGGAGATACGGTAACTTTGGGTGAAAAAGTCCACTACCAGCCAGCCGACCTGTCGGATTTCTTCCATGGCGACTCCTCACATTGATGGTGGACGGTACAGCATAGAGAGCCACTCCTGCCGTCGATGCTGGTGGGGACAGCGGGGGCAGAAGGTCAGGGCCGCGCTCCGCAGTTCCGGCGTCTGCTTCTCCGCGTAACCGGAGGGACAGTACGAGCAGGGGATGGCATCGCTCAGGTCTTCCCGCACCCGCTCCAACGTGGAGAGGAGGCCTGCAGGGCTGGAGGTGCCCAGTCGGAATCGCTCCGGCACTCGCAGTTCGGGTGTGGGCGCGCCAGCAAAGACGAGCCGCACTGCATCGGCGGCGGTCCGAATGCCCCCGGCGGCTTTCACCCCCATCCCGGGCCCCACTGCCTCCCGCATCCGGCGGATATGCTCCGGCGTAGCGCCGAAGGCTTCCATGCCAGTGGAGTTCTTCACAAAGTGGGCTCCCGCCTCCTGCGCGATCCGGCAGGCCAGTGTGATCTCCTCGTTGCGGAGTTCGGAGGATCGGATGATGACTTTGACGACCTCCCCGTCGGCTGCATCCACCACGGCGGCGACCTCCCGCCAGGTGTGCTCTGGGTCACTCCGGAGACGGCCTACATTGATGACCATATCCAGTTCCACCCACCCCGGCCCCTCCTGGCGAAGGGCGCGACTTTCGGCCACGATGCGGGCGGCCTGATGGGCTTTCATTGCGATGGTGGATTTGCCCAAGGGGAAATCCACCACGTAGCATTCTTTCACCCCGGTCCCCGCCAGCAACCGGGGCAGGAAGTCCACCTCCGCGGGATTTACGCAGACAGAGGCGCAGCGGAGGCGGACGGCGGTTTCGGCCAGGGCGCGGATTTTCGCCTCCGGCGTGTCGGCCCGCAGGTCAGTGGCGTCTATCAGCGCGGCCAGGCGCTGGGGGGTGAGCCAGCGGATAATCTCCTCCAGCGCATCGGGCGGAAAATCTACCAGTGGCATTGGCGGCAGCTCGTCCATAGGTGCCTCCTATTCCTCGCCTGGAGACGGGAAGGAATGATGGGTCACCAGCCCCCAGTACTGCGGGGGCCAGTAGCAGAGCCAGGCTTTGCCAATGATGTTCTTTCTCGGCAGCGGCCCCCAGGTGTGGGAGTCGCTGGAGTTGGCGCGATTATCGCCCAGGACAAAATATTCGTCCGGCCCCAATTTCCAGACGCCGGTATACGGGATGCCGGAGTTCAGATACGGCTCATCCAGCCGGTACCCGTTGATCCAGACCGCGCCGTCCCGAACCTCCACCCGTTCTCCGGGCAGGCCGATGACGCGTTTAATGTAATCCTCCCCTGTCCCGTTGAGGGAGACGAAGACCACAATATCCCCTCGTTGGGGTTCATTGAAGAGATAACTGATTTTGCTGACGACCAGATACTGGCCGTTGTGGAGCGTGGGCTCCATACTGGAGCCCCGGACGTAGAAGCGGCCCGTCAAAGCATTGATGACCAGATAGATGAGCAGCGCCAGGACGAAGGTCTCCACCACCTCCCGCAGGAAAGAGCGGGCAGGCGATGGTCGCTCCGGGGCCGGAGTCGGCTCGGGTATTTCCAGTTCGGTGGGTCGGGAATCCAACGATGCCTCCTGGGTCGGTTTTTTTACAGGCGATGGGCGTAGAGGAAACCCAGATACGGATAGACGGGATTCGGTGTCACCCGCGTCTGGAATCCATGCCGGTGCAGGTAACCGATCAGGTCGGTATGGGTGAATCGGGTAAAACCGTCGTGATACTCCAGGCACAGTCGGGAAATCCTCTCCAGGGTGGCCAGGGAAGCCCCAAAGAGCACATCAAACTCGCATCCTTCGCAATCCATTTTCAGAAAGTCACATTGCTCTATTCCGTTGGTCTCAAGGACGTCTTCTAGGGTCAACGATTGCACTTCTACGGAAGGGATTGAGCCATCGGACGGCCGATTGGCTACAGTGGTATGCTGGACGGCTTCCCCTTTGGCGAACAGCCTTGCCGTTTCTCGCCTGGCCCCAACGGCCATCGGGAATGCCAGGACATTCCGGACGCCGTTCAGAGCGATATTCTCCTGGAGTAAGCGGTACGATTCCGGGAAGGGCTCATAGGCGTAGATACGGCTGTGGGGGTTCTCGCGGGCGATCAGCACCGCGAAATCCCCAAGACCGGCGCCTATATCAACCACTGTCCAACCATCCTCAATTCGCGTGCCATATAACTCATACTGACGATCCAGACAGGTTTCCTTGATAATCCAGACATCCATCAGGCTCCGCACCCGGAACCGACAGCCGTTCCTGAGCCGAACGGTGATCTGTTTGCCCAGCAAAAGGAGGGGCAAAAAAGGCCAGTTCTCAATCTGCCCGAAAAGAGTCGGGATGGAACGGAAATAATAGCCGAGGCGCGAAGCCATCCCGGTGGCCCGGATCATGGGCACGCTCCAGAAGGATTTAATGCCAGGGCGGGGTCAACGAAATATTTCCACCAATCGTTGGCTTTCCCGTCGGGCCCGCAATCTCTGGCCGAGGGGGTATGCCTGAACCAGTATGCCAGATAGTCAAAATCCATACAATTCCAGGCCGAGCAGTTAACGGGTTTTGCCGTAGCACTCGGGTCACCCAAATAGGGATAGTTGAAGAAGTCATCGCAAGTGGAAGGGGTGTACGAGGAGTTGCGATAATCATAATCCCTTTGTCCATTCGGTGGATAATGGATGTTCCCGCACCCGCTGTAGGAGTAGTCAGGCGAGAGAGCCTTCACTAGAGCAAATCGCTCCCAGTTATGGCTTGTTCGGTTTTGCTGCCAACTCCCGTAGACCTTCGTCATGGCGGCTTCCATACGGTGTCCGAAGTTGTGAATAGCGCAATCCAGTCCCCGCTCAGGGCTTGGCCCCATAATCGGGATCAACCGCTGACAATTGTGAGGCCCTGAGACCGGAGGGGAATTGTACCAGTACGCCCCAGGGCCAACCAGAGTGGATTCATAGAATCCAAAATAGGGGCCGTTATAAATCCAGACCTCGTCTATTTCGCCGCGATTGGCTTTGCCGCAAATATCCAGCGCGGATGAATTGACAATAGCGTTATAATCCACTGTGTCCGGAGAGTGAGGCGGCTTTTGGCCGGTGATGACGGCAAGATATTCGGCCTCCGTGTAGCGGAATCCATCTATCTTGGCGGGCCAGCCGTCGGTAACGATCGTTGTGTAGATGACGTTGTATTGGAGCCTGTTGTTGGTGACCTGGCGGAAGAACTCTATCGTCCCCTGAGTCAAGACAGTATGATCGTTCCAGCCAAGATAATCGCTAAGATATTGGCCGTTGCTCAAGATTGGGTCGTAAACAATTACGTAGACGTTTCTCCGGAGAGCCTCCTGCGGGTAGGAACGGGTGACAAGAGGAAGAAAGGCACGCGGAGAGAGGGAATCGTCTTGTATGGTCATTGCTTTGGTGTCCGGCGAGATCTCGCGGGTCGCTATTACCTCCGAGAAGGCCGCATCAGGGGCAGGTATCGTGAAAGTAATGTTTTCTGGCACCAGTGTAATCTGTACATTGCCTACCCGAGGCTTACCCAACTCCGTCAGCACGGAATATGTCCTACTGGTAAGTGATTGCTGACGGCCCCCTTCTAATTGCCCATTTTGTACCGTTGCGGAGAAATCAATAGCATAAAGGTAGAAGCTCCCGCAGGAATCTCTCTCCCCGTATTCCCTGGCGTTGACAATGGCCTGAATCCCTATCTGAGCAAGGGCTTTCTGGGCCTGATTGGCGATTTCTGGCCGTTCTGGTCCGTTCACCCATACCCAGCCGCTACCCGGAGTGCAGTTGGCCGGCGGCCTGGGTGTAGCCACGAGTTCTGAAGACCGGGCCATTACTATCGCCCGAGTTAGCGTTACTGAAGCGGGGGTAATATTCAATAACAACAATAAGATAGACAAAAAGGCGAGTGCGAGCGACGGGGCTTTCAATTCACCTCCCATAATGCAGTGGGTGCCGTCTATTATAATCCAGATTGACCGAGTAGCAACTCCTCCGAAACCACCCTGACCCCCTCTCGCCGCAGGAGGGCTACCACAACGCCCTCTCCGGCAACCAGCCGTCGGCTATGCGTCCCGTCGTAGATGCCGGAGGGGCTGCAGGAGGGGCTGCGGG
>DAOTWK010000240.1:0-6431 GCA_034435815.1 Anaerolineae bacterium
TACTCCCTAATCCATACTCCCTAATCCATACTCCCTAATTCATACTCCCTACTCCCCAAGGAGGCACTATGGAGCCCAAACTCATTACCCTGAAAATCAACGGCCGGACTCACCAGGTCGCGCTGAAGCCCAACGTTACGCTGCTGCGCGCCCTGCGGGACCTGGGCTATACGGACGTCAAGAACGGTTGCGAGAAGGGAGATTGCGGCGCCTGTGCCGTCCTGCTGAACGGTCGGGCCGTCAACAGTTGCCTGGTGCTGGCCTGGCAGGCGGACGGCGCCGAAATCGTCACCGCCGCCGGGTTGGGCACCGTGGACCGCCCCCACCCCATCCAGGAGGCCCTGGCGGATAGCGGCGGCGTCCAGTGCGGCTTCTGCATTCCGGGCATCGTCGTCGCGACAAAGGCGCTGCTGGACCGGAACCCCAATCCCACTGAGGAGGAAATCCGGGAGGCCATCTCCGGCAACCTGTGCCGCTGTACCGGCTACTCCTTGATCGTGGAAGGCATTCAGCACGCCGTGAGGACAATGGGCGGGGGAGGTGAACAATGAGCGCAACGTTCCGTGTTGTGGGCAAGCCCATTCGCCGCTTTGACGCCCTCAGCAAGGCCGTCGGTGCCACCGTCTACGCTGATGACTACAAAATGCCGGGGATGCTCCACGGCAAGGTCCTGCGCAGCCCCTACCCCTCGGCCCGCATCGTCCGCATAGACCCCAGCCGGGCCCGCGCTCTCCCCGGCGTCGTCTGCGTGCTCACTGCCGCCGACATCGGATACGCCAAAATGGTCGCCGACATCCCCGGACAGACCGGCCAGCGGGAGCGGCCCCGATCCGAGACCCCCGTCCTGGCCTGGGACCGGGTCCGCTACAAGGGCGAGGCGGTGGCCCTCGTCGCAGCGGAGACGGAGGAGATTGCCGAGAAGGCCCTGGAACGGATTGAGGTGGAATACGAACCCCTGCCCGGCGTCTTTGACCCCCTGGAAGCAATGAAGCCAGGCGCGCCGGTCGTCTTTGAGCCCGATAACATCGTCGCCCGGTGGCGCATCCGTAAGGGCGACATAGAGGCCGGTTTCGCTGCCGCCGACCTCATCATAGAGAACATCTACCGGGTCCCCTTCGTGGAGCATGCCTACCTGGAACCCGAGGCGGGCGTCGCCTGGGTGGACGAGCGCGGCGTCATCAACATCCGGGTCTCCACCCAAGTTATGGAGCACTTCCGTACTGTCGCCCGGACCCTGGGGATTCCCCAGAACCGGGTACGCATCCAAGGCGCTTTCGCCGGGGGCGGCTTCGGCGGTAAGGAGGACATCACCGTGGAGGTCTTCCTGGCCTTGCTGGCCCTGCACACCCGCCGCCCCGTCCGCCTGGCCTATACCCGCGAGGAGTCCATCCTGGCCCACTCCAAACGCCACCCGTTCATTATGCGCTACCGGACCGGCGTCAAGCGGAGCGGGCGCATTACCGCGCTCCAGGCGGAACTGATCGCGGATTCGGGCGCATACCCGTATCTGAGCCCCTACGTTTCCCTCTATTCCACCGTCGTGGCGACGGGGCCCTACCGGATAGACAACGTCTGGGTGGACACGGTCGCGGTGGCGACAAACAACCCCTTCACCAGCGCGTTCCGCGGCTTCGGGGGCCCCCAGCCGTGCTTTGCCTACGAGCGGCAGATGGACGAGATCGCCCGCGCGCTGGGGATGGACCCGCTGGAGGTGCGACGGATCAACTACCTGCGGACGGGGGACACGACGGCGACGGGCCAGGCCATCCAGAGCGCGGTCCTCTTGGAGGAGTCGGCACGGCGGGCGCTGGAAGCGCTGGGGGAACGGACTCCGGACCGGGGACCGATTCGGGTCGGGCGCGGGTTCGCCTCGTACTTCCAGCCCTATGGCCGCCTGATGTGGCTCCACGACACCTCCCAGGCCTGGGTGGGCCTGGAACTGGACGGGACGGTGGTCATCCGCTGCGGTGCGCCGGACCCCGGCGGCGGGCAACTCTCCAGCCTCTGCCAGATTGCCAGCGAGGTCCTGGGAGTGCCGCTGGAGAACGTCGTCGCCTACACACCGGACACGGCGCTGACCCCGCTGGCCGGGACCACCACTGCCACCCGTCAACTCTACATGTCCGGCAACGCCGTCCTTCAAGCCGCCTCGGCCATCCGCAAGACCCTGCTGGACCGGGCGTCCAAATACTTTGAGGAGGACCCGGAGGACCTGGACCTGGCGGACGGACGAGTCTTCGTCAAAAACGACCCGGCCCGCTCTATGCCGTTGCCGGACCTGGTGCGCATCTGTGCGGCGGAAGGATTGCCGCTGGCCCACCTGGCCCTCTTCAGGGCCCCCTTCCGCGACCCCATAGACCCGGAGACCGGACAGGGCGACGTCTTCCCGGATTTCACCTTTGGGGCCTTCGCGGTGGAAGTAGCGGTGGACACGGAGACGGGACAGATAGAGGTCCTGAAGAGCGCAGCCTGCCACGACGTGGGCCGGGCCATCAACCCCGCCGCTGTCGTCGGGCAGATTCAGGGAGGAAGCCATCAGGGGCTGGGATACGCGCTAATGGAGAACCTTATCGTGGAGAACGGGGAAATTCAGACCCCCTCGCTTTCGGAGTACCTGATCCCAACGTCGGTGGACTATCCGACGACGCAGGTCATCCTGCTGGAATCAGGGACGGGCGTGGGGCCATTTGGGGCGAAGGGTATCGGCGAGCCAGCGCTCACGCCAGCGGCTCCGGCAGTGGCGAACGCGGTGGCGGACGCTCTCGGAAAGCCCGTTCGTGAACTCCCCATCACGCCAGAGAGGGTGCTGAGGATGCTGGAGAAACTATAACGTGCCAGGCACTTTCGAAAGTGCCTGGCACGTATTAACCCGGGGCCGCCAGCGCTCTCAGCGTCCCCACGGCCTGTACGTCCACTGGAATCCCGTCTATCTCTTCCGGGATGACGTCCCACGGGTCCAGTTCATCCAGCGGCACTTTGTGAGTCACCGAGACGATAAGGGCCAGTTCGCCGGTATACTGCCCGTCCCGCTGGCGGAGGCCGATGCCGACCCCGACGACGTTCGCTTTGCGCATCAACTCCGCCTCATGCGCCAACTTGACCGCCCGAATGCGAGCAATCTCATCCATACTTCCCCCTTGTCCCGCATGAGGCTTCGCCGTCCCGCAAGCCCTGAAACCTGCGGGAAAGTTTCCTTAATTCCCCGTCCTCATCTCCTCCAGCCAATGCTCCAATCCGACCCGAATCTGAGGCAACAACCGTTCTTTTTCCCTGTCCGACGGGGGAAAAAGTTGTAGCAGTTCCTCCACTACCGCTGTCAGGTCGGGGGACTTACCCCTGGACAGGGCTGCCTGCAGCCGCTGATAGGCATGTCGGAGATAGCCGGCCAGCGGACTGGCGACTTCGGGTCCGCCCACCGGCCCCCGGCCCGGCACCACGATTTGTGCCGGCGGAGTCCCCTCTTCCAGGCGGGCCAACGCCTCCAGCCACCGGGTCGGGGAAGGTGACTCTGAAAGGGGTGGGTGGCCATAAACGACCCCGTCGCCGGTAAAGAGCACTGCCTGGCGGGGGAGCCAGACCCACAGGCTGCCCGCTGATGGGCCGGGAACCGACTCCACGCTAACGGCAACCTCGTCTACCAGCGTCATTCGACCATCCACAATGAGTTCCGGAAGCGGAACGCGTTCCAGTTCCGGAAAGGGAATCATCTTCCCCTGCGGGGCATGGTGGCGGTTCCAATCTTCCATCAGCGCCTGCAGTAGGCCATCTCCTCGCTCCCGAATTTTCTGCCAGGTGCCGCGCCCGGCAATGACGGGCACCCCTACCCAGAGCGCCCCCAACAGCCGGTCTGGATGGTCGTCGGTCAGAATGAGATAGCGGATCGGGCGCCCGATGGCGCGCGCCGCCTTCCGCCAGGCCTGATGGTCGGAGGGGAACGGCGGTGCATCCACCGCAATCACCCACCGCCCGGTCACCACCAGACCCACGTTAATGCCGGGGTAGACGGAAGCGACATAGACACCGGGTGCGATTTCGTCCATCAACTCCTTCCTTCGCACCTTTCGTGGATCACCCTCACAGCCTCCAGCACATCCTCCACCTGCTGGCGTGGGGCGGCGGGAGCGCTCCCTTGGGCAAAGCGAGCCTGTCCGCCCCCTTTGCCCCCCAGCGGCTCGGCGACCGCCCGCAGGATGGCTACGGCGTCGGCGGGAACCCCCTCCGCGCAGGCAACGCAGAGATGGACCCGCTCCCCGCCAACGGAAGCCACCAGCACGACCACACCCGGATGGGCTGCGACTTTCTGGGCCAGCGCCCGCAGGTCAGCGGGGTCCCAGTTCTCCTCCACCGCCCGGGCTACCCGCAGTGGGCCAACAACTACGGCTGTCTCCGCCAGTCGCGCCGCCTCCACTTCCACCAGCCGTTCCCGCAGTGAGCGCGCTTCCCGCCGAACCTCCTTCACTTCGTCCTGTAGACGGCCTACTGCCTCCGGCAACTCCCAATACCCCACCGTCAACATCGCTGCCAGATTCAGTAGCACGCCGTTCTTCAGCCGGTAATCCCGCAGTGCGCGCCCACCGCAAACAAACTCCACCCGTGTCTCCTGTCCCCGGTAGTCCAGGCGGAGCACTTTCAGCAAGCCGATTTCGCCGGTCCGAGCGACGTGCGTCCCCCCGCATGGGCTCAGGTCAAAAGGACGGCTGCCCCCATCCCCTGCCACCTCTACCAGGCGGATGGGCCCTTCCACCTGCGGGGGGCGGCGCAGCGGGAGGGCCACTACCTCCTCCGGGCGCACGAAATAGGCCTGCACGGGTCGGTTTTCCCAGATGACCCAGTTGACCCGCTCCTCCACCTCCTCCAGCGCCTCGCGCGCAAGACGCGGGACGTTCAGATCTATGGTACTGACCTCTGCTCCCAGATGAAAGGAGACAGTATCTGCATCCAGCAACTGCTCGCAGGCTGCGGAGAGCAGATGTTGACCGGTATGTTGCTGCATGTGATCAAAGCGGCGGGGCCAGTCTACCTCACCGGTCACCTCATCGTCGGGAAGGGGAGCTTCCAGGATATGCACGATAGCCCCGTCCGACTCTCGTATCTCCGCCCCAATGACGGGGATCCCGCCGAGCCGGCCCCGGTCGGAGGGTTGACCACCGGAGGTCGGATAGAAAGCGGTTCGGTCCAGAATCACCGCCGGATGGCCATTCCAAGTCAACTGCTCCAATACCCGGGCGGTGAAATGGGTGAGATAGGAATCTGCATAGTAGAGACGGTCAGTCATTGGATTCCGCTCCCTGGTTGGCTCCAGACCGAATTCGGCAGGCTGGATGTAACGGGATCGTGAACTTGAATGTCGCCCCCTGACCGGGCTGGCTTTCCACCCAGATACGGCCTCCATGGGCCTCCACGGCAAGTTTGCAAAAGGCCAATCCGATTCCAGTGCCTCGTGTCTTCTCATTAGGAAGCCGGACAAACCGGTCAAAAATCCGCTCCTGATGCTCCAGAGGGATACCCCGGCCCGTATCGGAAACCACAAACTGGAGAGCATCCGCCGACAGACGGTCTACCGTTACCCGCACCTCTCCATCGGGAGGGGTAAACTTGATCGCATTATCCAGCAGATTGTTCAGAGTCCGCAGCAGGAGATTCCGGTCTCCTTCTATTAGCGGAAGATCTGGAGGGACATAGGAACTCAGGCGAATCTCTCGTCCCACCGCCACCGGCCTGACCTGCTCCACGGCCTCTCCGACCATATTTCCAACATCTATCACCTGATAAGTCAGTTCCGCCTTTCCCGACTCCAGACGGGCAACGTCTAATATAGAATCAATCAATCCGAATAGGCGTTCACCACTTCGCTGTGCTACGGCAAATAACTGGTCTAAAGGAATGTCTATGGTCGGATCCCGCAGGCGGGCCCGGATCAGTTCCAGGCTGCTCATGATGGAAGAGAGGGGATTGCGGAGGTCGTGGACAATCATATGGGTCAGGTCTTCCCGGACCTGCTCCAGTTGTAGACGCTCCGTGATGTCGTGAAAAACCCACTGTACATATGGCCTGGAGCCGTGGAAGACCTGCGTGGCCCGTACCTCAAAGGGAAGAACTCGCCCCTCGCGGCTGGTCATCTCCAGATTGCCCAGTATATCCCTCCCCTGAAGGACCTGATCCAGCCAATCCTGCAGCCTCTGCGGGTGACTCGTCAATGAGAACGCTTCCTGTTGGAGAATCTCTGCCCGACTATACCCCAGCATCTGGCAAAACTTTCGATTGACATCTGTAATCCGGCCCCGAGCGTCGGTGATCAGAATCGGGTCGGCGCTGTTCTCAAAGAGACTGGAGTAGCGTTCTTCGGCATCGCGGGCGCGGTTAAACTGCCGGGCGTTCTGGATCGCACTGGCGGCCAGTGCCGCCACGTTCAGCAACAGTTTCATCCCTCC
>DAOTWK010000241.1:0-6766 GCA_034435815.1 Anaerolineae bacterium
CCAGACGAATGGTCTCCCGAGCAGTATGCCACCATGTTTCAGCGGGCTTATGAGGCCGGATCTCGGGTAGTAGCGCTGGATTTCCCTCTTCCACCATCGGTCGAGGGGGCATTACCCGAGGCTTCACCGAACGAGTTGATGATCTGGCCAGCCATCGGCGTCGGGACGCCGTCCTTCCAGAATGGCCGGGCCACTTTCCCCTACTTGCTTCGTCCCACCTCTGAAGCCAGGATGATCGGGCACATCAACCTGCTCCCCGATTCCGATGGAGTCCTGCGTCGGGTCTCACTCTGGGTGCAAGGCGGTACCGAGACAGTGCCCGCACTGGCCTGGCGGGCCGCTGCTCTTTATCTCCGGGCTGCCATTCCACCACCGACCAGTTCCTCTTTCCAGTGGGCTGGTTTTATCCTGACCCCGGACGAAGCAGGCCAAGTTCAGATTCGCTATCCAGCGCGTCCGGGTTCCATACCGACATACTCCCTGCGGGCCTTTCTGGAAGGGGATTTGCTACCGGAGGCTCTGGCAGGGCGGATTCTCTTTGTCGGTATGACGGCTGGAGATGGGGCAGAAATCTACCGGACTCCGGTGGGGGAGATGACTGGGGTGGAAGCCCATGCTCAGGTGGCAATCGCTCTCTTGAACGGCGATGTCATCACGCCGGTCCCCTTCCGTCTGACGGTCCTGATGGTTCTGACCGCCTCCCTCTTCTCTGGCTGGGCAGTTGCCCGAATTCGCCCGCCGTTTCTGATGGTTATCATCTTGCTGACTATAATTGGCGGCGCTCTGGGGTTGACCGTAGTCGGTATCAGCCAGGGGCAGGGAGTGGACCCTGTTTCACCGTTGATGGGGATCCTGATCACCGCTGGGATAACGGGCCTGTGGCGCTTCTATGATGAACGGCAACGGCGATCCCGATTGTCCCTTCTGCTTCATGGGCGGGCCTCTCCCCGGCTCATCGCCCGCCTGATGGAGACCCCGGATGGAGAAAAATTGCTCCACACCGATGTGCGGTTCGTCGTTGCCCTCTTCGCCGATGTTCGGGGATTTGTCCGACTGACGGAGGGGCAGGACCCCCGAATGGTGCGGGAGGCGGCCAGTCATCACCTTTCCTGCTTTACGGACGCTGTTGTGGAAGCCGGGGGGATTGTGACCAAGTATGTGGGAGATATGGTAGCCGCTATCTTCAATGCCCCGCTACCGATGGACCAGCCAGTGGACCAGGCCCTGCGGGCGGCTCGGGACGGGTTGAAACGTCTGGAAAAATTGTGGCAGGAAAGGCCGAATATGATGCGCATGCCGATGGGGGTGGGCATTCATGCCGGAACCGCTGTGGTGGGATTGTTGGGGTCATTCCAGCACCCGGAATACGACGCCATCGGCGACGCGGTCAATATCGCGGCCCGTCTCAGCACGTATGCCCCGGCCGGTGAAATATACGTCACCGAAGCGGTTGTCGCTTCAGCGGGAAAGGAGTGGACTTTTGAGCCTCTGGGGGTTGTCCAGGTGCGAGGGCGATATGAGCCGGTGCTGGCGTACCGTTTGAGAACGGAGAGATGAAAATATGTTGCGTATCCTGCTGGTGGATGACCATATTCTGTTCCGCAAGGGGTTGGCCCGCCTGCTGGATGCTCAGCCGGATTTTCAGGTGGTCGGCGAGGCGTCGGACGGGGCGGAGGGGGTGGAGAAGGCTCGCGCTCTGCGCCCCGACGTGGTTCTGATGGACCTGCGGATGCCGGTCTGTGACGGCCTGGAGGCGACCCGGCAGATCAGGCGGGAACTGCCGGGTGTCCGGGTGGTGGTCCTCACCGTCTCGGAGGACGACCAGGACTTCCTGGCGGCCATCCGTTGCGGCGCCGACGGCTATCTGGTGAAGAGCATGCGGCCGGAGGCGCTGTTCCAGGAACTGCGGGGGCTGGCCCAGGGGGAAGTCCCCCTTTCCCGGACGATGACAGGGAAACTGCTCCGTCAGGTGGCCCGCGCCGCCCCGGCCCCCCTGCCGACGGCCCAGCCGGATTCCCTCTCAGAGCGGGAGCGCCAGGTGCTGGTACTGCTGGCGGAGGGGCTTTCCAATGAGGAGATTGCGGAAGCGCTGGGGATTGCCGAGAACACGGTGCGCAACCACGTGCGCAGCATTCTGGAGAAACTGGGGCTCAAAAACCGGGTTCAGGCTGCCGTCTATGCTGTACGGCAGGGGCTGGTGTAAACGCGGGTAGCAGGAAGCAGGCAGCAGGCAGGTAGGAAGCAAGATGCAGGAAGCATTCCGTCTCCTGCATCTTGCTTCTTGATTTATTGCGTCGGAACCTTTGACACCCAGTCGTCGCTGTATTGAACTGCCGCCATCTGGGCCTGGAGCCACTCTTGGAAAACCCGTTGCTCCTCGTAGGAGCGCAGCCAGGATTCCAGTTCCCGCACCTCGCGGCTCATCACCTGGACAATATACCAGCGGCTATCCGTTCCCGCCAGAGGTGCGGTGTACTGCTGCACCGGGGTCTCCCATATCGTGCTGGCGGCCTCTTCGCCGAATTGCTCCGCCAGGAACCCCTGTGTGACCCACTCTGGCTCGCTGGCATAGGCAGCACTTTCCTCGTCTGCTTCTATCTCCGTCGCGATATCCTCCCACTTCTCCCCCTTGCCCAGCCGCTCTGCCACCTGCCCGGCTGCCTCCTGGGTGGAGAATGAGAAGTAGCGGATTTGGACCTGTTCCATCGTCTGGGAGAGTTCTGCCGCCATAGCCTGCTGAAGTTTGTCATAAAGCAGGCTGGCCTCCACCATCGCGCGGAACTTGGCCTCGCTGAGACCGCTGGGCTTCAGGTAGGTCTTCACGTAATCCTGATAGCGGCGGTCAAACTCTTCCTTTGACACCGGCGTCGGTTCCGGAGTTACCGTGGCCGTCAGGGCGGTTTCCGCTCTCATCGGAGTGGTGGGGAGAACCGTGGGGGTCAGCAGAGCCGCCATTGCCGCGTCCCGGTCGTAGCCGAACTGCGCCTCAATGGCCCGGTCTATCTCTTCTTGGGAGACGGAAATCCCGCGCCGGGCCGCCTCCTGGCGGAGAATCTCTTCCTGGACCATCCGGTCCAGCACTTCCTTCCCCAGCATCGCCGCGTAAGTTTCGGAGAGCATAGAATCTATCTGGCGAATCTGGTTGTTCAGATACTCCAACATAAAGGAGACGCTGGAGTCCGTAGGGTCCAGTTCCATCCGCATAGCCGTATAGTATTCCCGCTGCTCCTGAAGGACGATGCGGTAGTGTCGGACGCGGGCCTGGAAATCGGCGGTGGTGATGGGGACGCCATTGACCGTGGCGACCGGCGCTCGGCCCTTAAAGACGTTCTCCACCAGGTATCCGTAGAGTAGGATGCCAATGACCAGAACGCCGACAGCGATTGCCCCGGCGATAATCCAGCGGTTCAAGCGCGCTTCCCGTTCCGCCCGGGTGCGCTGTTTCTTGGTCAATGGGCGCGGCGCAGCGACTTCTCTCCGTCTTTTGGACATGGGTTTCAGGCCGGGTGGGTGTAATCCACAACGAACGGCAGAAGGGCCAGATGGCGGGCCCGCTTGATGGCCCGTGCCAGTTGCCGCTGATGGCGGGCGCAGAGGCCTGTCTGCCGCCGGGGCCGAATTTTGCCCCGTTCACTCAGGAAACGGCTCAGCATATCAGCGTCTTTATAGTCAACCCGTTCCACCTTTTCGGCGCAAAACACACACCGGCGCACCGGCCGCCGCCATTGGGGCTGCTGGATTCGGGCCTCCCCTCGTGCAGCAGCGACCGTCCGACCCGCCTGCCGTCCTCCAGATGATGACCGTCTTTCTTCTGCCAATCCTCACCTCCAAATGAATGAAAGAAGGGAGTTTGGCGGCGGTGGTCTTCAACCGTCGCCGCAACACTCCACATCTTAAAACGGAAACTCCTCGCCAATGACCTCTTCGCCCGCGGGTACCTCTTCCTCTGATACCTCCGGCTGTTCCAGTTCCAGATTCTGTGGGCGGCCACCGAGGATAATCATCTCCTGGGCAACCAGTTCGGTGCGGAAGTGTTTCTTGCCCTCAGCGTCTTCCCATCCCCGGGTCTGCAGGCGACCCTCAATGTACACCTGATGCCCCTTGCGCAGACGCTGCTTGCAGATTTCGGCCAGATTTCCCCAGGCGACCACGTTGAACCACTCCGTCTCCTCGCGCCGTTCACCGTTGGAATTGGTCCAGCCGCGCGTGGTCGCAACGCTGAAGGAGGTCACCGGCCGCCCGGCCGGCGTGTACCGCATCTCGGGATCCCGACCCAGGTAACCGATGATCATCACCTTGTTCAGCCCTCTCATCTCTTCCGTACTCCTTGTTAATCTTCGTCGGTACGAACGATCAGGTATCGGAGAATCGGTTCTTTCAGTTTCAGCGCCCGATCCATCTCAGCCACGCCTTTGGTGTCCAGGTTGAACTCCATAAACACATACTGGCCTTCCCGGACTTTGCGAATGGGATAGGCCAGTCGTCGGAGTCCCCAGGGCTCCACTTTGTGGACGGTGCCGCCTCTGGATTCCACGAGACCTTTTACCTCGTCTATCACTGCGGCCAGCCCCTCCGAGTCTACCTGGGGGTGCACAATATAGGTCAGTTCATATTGTCGCATGGACGGTTGAAACCTCCTTTCCACGGGATTGCCTCCGGTCCGCGCCGGAGGCGGAAAGCCCGTCCGGGCACGTAAACGGGCACAATCATAACACAGAGAGCGGATTTTGGCAAATCAGACAGCGGACCACAGACGACGGACAACAAGGCCAGGGGTCTGGGGTCCGTATTCAGCCTTCACCACCAATGACCCGACGGGGGCGGCCGGCAGCCTCCGGCGGTCCGACCAGACCCATCTCCTCCAGCCGCTCTATCAGCCGGGCCGCTGTTGGGTAGGCGATGCGTAACCGGCGCTGCAGGTAGGACGCGGAGATTGTCTCGCGGGTCCGCAGAAGGGCGATGGCTTGCTGGAGCAGCTCGTCCTCTTCCTGCGAAGCGGACATGGGGAGAGCGCCCCCCGCTGGCATCATGGACTCCCATGGCGCCTCGCCCGTCCATCCCGGCAGTTGCTGCCGCCAGAATTCCACCACCCGCTGAATCTCCGCTTCGCTCACATAGCATCCCTGTAGCCGCACTGGATGGCCGGCGTCCGCGGCCAGGTAGAGCATGTCCCCCTTGCCCAGAAGCGTCTCCGCGCCGGGCATGTCCAGGATGACCCGCGAGTCCACCTGGCTGGCCGTGGCGAAGGAGATGCGGGCCGGGAAGTTGGCCTTGATAAGACCGGTTACCACGTCCACGCTGGGCCGCTGGGTGGCGACCACCAGATGAATGCCCGTTGCGCGGGCCATCTGGGCGATACGGCAGATGGTCCGCTCCGTCTCCTCTGGGGCCAGCATCATCAGGTCCGCCAGTTCGTCTATCAGGACGACGATGCGGGGAAGCCGCATAGGGGGGGCACTCTGGCCCATTTTGTCGTTGTAGTCGTCTATATGACGGGCCCCGGCGGCGGCAAAGCGGCGGTACCGGTCGTCCATCTCGTGGGCCACCCATCGCAACACCCGACTGATGCGCTCCAGTTCCACTTCGGTGTGCCCCAGAAGATGGGGGAGGCCGTTGAAATGGACCAGTTCCACCATCTTGGGGTCAATCATCACAAACCGCAGTTGGTCGGGCCGGTTGGTCATCGCCAGGCAGGTCGCCAGGGCTTTAATACAGACGGATTTGCCGGAGCCGGTAGTGCCCGCGATGAGCAGGTGGGGCATAGTGCTCAGGTCCGCGACAACGGGGGTCCCGGCGACGTCCTCTCCCAGCGCGATGGTCAGGGGGGAATCCATCGCGGCGAAAGCGTCGCTTTCCATCACCGAACGGAGGGAGACCCGGCTGACCCGGTCGTTGGGCACCTCAATTCCCACGACGGACCTGCCGGGGACCGGGGCTTCCACCCGCAGGGACGGCGCGGCCAGAGCCAGCGCCAGGTCGTCGGCCAGGGCCGCAATCTGGCTGACCCGGACTTTGTGAGGACGCCGCTGGCCATCGGGGCCAGGCCGTTCGGTGAAGCCCGGAGCGATGCCGAACTGGGTGACGGCTGGCCCGCGCCGGACCTCCACAACCTGAACGGGCAGTCCGAACTGGGCCAGCGTCTCCACGATGATGCGGCTTTTGCGGCGCACTTCCTCGTCGGAGAGGCCGACCTCCTCTCCTTCATCCAGCAGGTCCAGCGGCGGAAGGGATGGCTCGGCAGGAAAGGTGGGCTCCGGCCAGGGGGCAGGTGATGCGCGGGTCGGCGCGGGCACTGGTTTTGGGGCGGCTGGAACAGGACCTTCAGCGGGAGAGGGGGTTGGACCCGATGGGGCGGGGGGAGCAGGACGGGGGGCCGGTCGGGCGGCAGGCTGGGCAGGCCGGGCCGCGCGGGGGCGGGCCGGAGTGGGAATGGCGCGGCGTCGCCCCAGCCGTTCCCGGACGTCGGCCAGGGTCCAATCCAGGGCCAGCCCCAACCCCAGCAGGGTAAAGATGGTCAACAGGACACCGGCTACCAGAGGGCCCAGGTAGAGGGAGAGAATGTGGGCCAGGGCCCACCCGATGACCCCTCCGCCCCATCCGCTCTGGAGGAGAGCCCAGGGGTCCCGGCGGCCCAGCAGCAGGTGGGTGAGGGCCAGCAGGCTGAAGAAGAGCAGTTCCAATCCAACTACCGGTCGCCACCGCCAGGCGATGGGGCGGTCCAAATGATGCTGGAGGATGAGGACTCCACCCCATCCGATGGCGAACG
>DAOTWK010000242.1:0-2797 GCA_034435815.1 Anaerolineae bacterium
GTGTCCAAGTTTTCAGCCGGAATCCGGAGCGTCACCGTGGCCTGCCGGCCCTCCTGGTACTGGTAGGCCTCCATGGAGACCACATAGCCGCCCAGTTCGCGGGCCATCGCCTGGATGTCGTCCAGTGCTTTTTCCGTATCCGGGACGACGAGGTCCAGGCTGGCCGTCCGAACGACCATCCGCTCAGTGGTAGTGACATTAGCAGCCGCCGACGCATCCACACCGCTCCACGAGTATGCGTCCTTCTCAGCGGCAATTGGGGCAACGGCCATTCGCGGCTGGGCAGGCACCGGCGTTGGGGCGGGTCGGGAAGCGCATCCCCCGGCGGCAACCAGCAGCGCGGCAACTCCTATAAGAACCCAAGGACGTCTCTTCATCATCTCTCCTTTCTGTCATTGGTCATCTGGCTATTGGTCATTCATTAGACGCCAGGGGATGCTCATCCGTTCCCTTCATCGTCCCACTTCCAGGCGAGCAATCAGGCGGCGGGGGAGACCCCGGGCCCGCATACGCTCCTGAGTGATCTCTATGGGATATGGGACGCGGCGCAGTTCCCATGTCATCGCTTCAATGTCCAGGATGGCGTAACTGGCGCGGGGGTCGCCGTCCCGGGGCTGTCCGACGCTGCCGGGATTGAGAATCATCCGATGCCCTCGCAGAGGGATGGGTACTCCGATTTCCGGCACCCTGGCATGGGGACGGCCCGTATCCTCGTCCAGCACAAACACTAATGGGAGATGGGTATGGCCCACCAAGCAGAAGGGAGTGGAAAAGTGGGAAAAACTGATCGTCGCCCCTCCCAGGTCCAGTATATACTCCCACAGGGGCTCGCGAGGGCTGCCGTGAACCAACGTGAAATCCCCCTGTTCCAGGCGAAGCGGGAGTTTCTGAAGGTATTCCTGGCTGATCGGCGTCAGTTCTTCCCGGGTCCAGAGATGGGCGATGCGGGCGTCGGTATTGAAATCGTCCAGGGTTAGGTGGCCCATCGCCGCCCAGTCGTGGTTGCCAGCCACGCAGATATGTTCAAAATCCTGGATGCGGGCTACGCACTCATTGGGGTCCGGGCCGTACCCGACCAGGTCTCCCAGACACCAGATCATTTCAAAGTGAGCGGCGTCTCTCAACACCGCTTCCATGGCGGCACGGTTGGCATGGATGTCGGAGATAACCAGGTAGCGCACAGGATACACTCCGCTGAAAAGGCTTTCCCGTATTATACTCCAAATTCCCCTCTTGCCAATTTTGAGCAGATGTGGTATAATTTGCGCCGGAAAGCGGGCGTGGTTCAGTTGGTAGAACGTCTCCTTGCCAAGGAGAAGGCCACGGGTTCGAGTCCCGTCGCCCGCTCAGTCTATATATTGCGGCGGCGTAGCCAAGTGGTAAGGCAAGGGTCTGCAAAACCCTCATACGTCGGTTCAAATCCGACCGCCGCCTCTTGGTTGCACGTTGAAAAAGGCGGGCAGTCCTCAGGACTGCCCGTTTCTGTCTGGGGCGGTGGCGAAACGGCAGCCGCGGGGGACTTAAAATCCTCTGTCCGTTGAGGACATGTGGGTTCAAATCCCACCCGCCCTACTGCTGGGAGGAGTTATGAAAACCCAGAGCGAATCCCGCATCCACGAACGGTATCTCCGCCACACCAAAAAATTCCCCAACGTCTGGTGTGCCGGGTGTGGCATCGGCATTGTCCTGGGGGCCATCATCCGCGCGGTGGATGCCCTGGGGCTGGACAAGAACGACATCGCAATGGTCTCCGGTATCGGATGCACGGGCCGCATGCCGGTCTATGTGGACTTCAACACTCTCCACACCACCCATGGACGGGCGCTGGCCTTCGCCACCGGCCTCAAACTGGTGCGCCCCGAGATGAAGGTCATCGTGGTGATGGGGGACGGGGACGCGCTGGCAATCGGGGGCAACCATTTCATCCACGCGGCCCGGCGCAACATCGGCCTGACGACCATCGTCGTCAACAACGCCACCTACGGGATGACCGGTGGTCAGTATTCACCGACAACTCCCCCGGGGGCACTCAGTACCACAGCCCCCTACGGCCATATTGAGCCCCCCTTTCAGATTGCCGAACTGGCCCAATGTTCAGGGGCGGCTTTCGTTGCCCGCAGCACTGTCTACCACGTGGACGAATTGCAGGAATATATCGCCCGCGCGTTGCAGAAGGAAGGCTTCTCGCTGGTGGAGGCGATCAGTTATTGTCATACGACCATTGGCCGGCTCAACCGGTGGGGGACCGCGCCGGAGATGATGCGCCGTCTGAAAGAGAACAGCATTACCCTGAAGCAGGCGGAGCGGATGGGGCCGGAGGAACGAGCCGGAAAAATCATCCGGGGAATTCTGACTGACCGGGACGACCTGACGGAATACACCCGACGGTATCAGGAAGAGATCGTCTTTCGCGCTCAGGAGGAAATCAGATGGAGCGAACCGAAATCCGAATTGCCGGTACGGGCGGTCAGGGAGTGATCCTGGCAGGTATCCTGCTGGCCGATGCGGCCGTGCGGGATGGCAAAAAGGTCGTTCAGACCCAGTCCTACGGCCCGGAGGCGCGGGGTGGGGCTAGCCGGTCGGAGGTCATTATCTCCGACCAGGAGATTGATTACCCCAAGGTTCTGGACGCGGACATCTTGCTCTGTATGAGTCAGGAGGCGTGCGACCGGTATGCCGGGAAACTGAAGAAGGGCGGCGTGCTGATTCTGGATACGGTTCATGTCCATCGGGCTCCGCTGATTCGGGCGGTACGGGTGCCCATCACCGAACTGGCCCGTCAGGCCACCGGGCGGGA
>DAOTWK010000243.1:0-1809 GCA_034435815.1 Anaerolineae bacterium
TCGCCAGGCACAAAGTCGTGCTTTTAGGCCCGATAGGTGATGGGCGCGAGGCTTATCTGCCCATGGGCATGTAGTCCTGCAGGATGGAACCGCCAATAAACTCCCGCAAGATAGAGTTGTCGGGCACCATATCGGGGGGGCAGGGGATGAACCACTCCAGAAAAGCCAGCAGCCGCTTCGCCTCCACCCGGCGCGGGCTGGGCGGCTCCACCTGCCGCAACAAGGGCTCTACCAGCGGCTTCAGCACTGCCAGTTCGTAGACCAGCGCAGAGTTGAACATCACATCGGCGTTTTCCTGGTAAGGGAAGATGTGTCGCTTCTCCCCCCGCCGCACGCTCTCCCATCGGTTCAACGTCTCTTCGGCGGTATATCCCCGGTACATAGCATCCCGTACAATGCGCCGGATGAGGCGCGTGTCCGTGGTCGGCACCCGGTTGTGCCGATCCAGGTTCAGTTGGGTGAGCGCCGAAACGTAGACCCGGAAAATCCGCTCCGGCGGGACCATCGGCACCAGGTTGGGGTTTAGACCGTGGATCCCTTCCACAATGATGACATGGTCGGGCGTCAACCGTACCGTGGGCCCCTCCCGGCGGGTCCCGCTCTGGAAATCAAAGTGGGGCAGAGTGACTTCCCGCCCGTCCATCAGCGCCAGCAATTGCTGGTTAAAGAGGGCCAGGTCCAGCGCCTCCAGCGCCTCAAAATCGTACTGGCCTTGCTCATCGCGGGGGGTCATCTCCCGGTTCACGAAATAGTCATCCAGCGCGATGGGGAACGGCTGAACGCCATGAGCCAGCAACTGGATGGAGAGTCGTTTGGAGAAGGTCGTTTTGCCGGATGCCGAGGGGCCGGCAATGAGCACCAGGCGGATCCGGTCGTGCTGGTCAGTGATATCGTGGGCAATCTGGGCGATACGCTCCTCGTGCAGCGCCTCGGAGACCAGGATGATTTCCCGGATGCGCCCCCGCTCTATAGCGTCGTTGAGGCTGCCCACGTCCTCCACGCCCAGCAACCGCAGCCACTCCCCGTATTCCTGGAAGACGGCGCTGAGCCGGGGGGAGTCGGTGTACGGGAGCAGTTCGGTGGGCCAGTGGCGCCGGGGGTACTGCAGGATGAACCCCGGCGGCGACGGGCGGAGGGCGAAGTACTTTAGGTAGCCTGTGGAGGGTACCATGTATCCGTGAAAATAGTCCCGGTAGTCCCGCAGGCGGTACAGGATGAGGTAATCCTTTCGGCGGCGGGAGAAGAGCCGCACCTTGTCCTGCTGACCCCGCGCCTGGAAAAGGGTCAGGGCGTCGTCAACCGGTACCCGTTCTTTGGTGATGGGCGCGTCCTCCTCCACGATGCGGCGCATGTGGGCCTCAATCGTCGCCAGTTCCTCCGCCGAGAAGGGCGCGCGGTTCAGCACCCGGCAGTAGAAGCCGCCGAAGGGGACGGAGTAGTCTATAACGACCTGGGCCTCCGGGAAGAGTTCAGAAACGACGGTGACCAGCAGGAAGGACAGGGAGCGCCGGTAGATGCGCACCCCGTCTGAATCGGAGAGGAGGACGGGGGTTACGCAGGCGTCCCGCTTCAGCGGATAGGTCAACTCCCGCAGTTCCCCGTCCACCAGCGCGGCGACGATGGGGATAGGGTGGTCGGGGTACGCGGCGCGCACGTAGGCCTCCACCGGTGTCCCCACGGGCGCTTCCCATGTCCGCCCATCCGGAAAAGTAGCCTGGGCGGTCTGGCGAGGAGTAGATAAACGGACCCGTTCGCTCATCATCATTTTCCGGCTGTGAGGGGGGATTTTGCGGCGGCGGCCGAAGGCCG
>DAOTWK010000244.1:0-6935 GCA_034435815.1 Anaerolineae bacterium
TGGGGTTTTTCTCAGACCAACACAGCCGGCCAGAAGGGCCAGCAGAACAAAGAGCAGAATCCACGCCTTATTCTGGAGCATAATTTACCTCCATCAGTCCGTACAGACCTGGCGGCCCGGACCACCAACGGCTCCATAACCGCAGAGCACGCGGAGAATGAAGAATGTATCCCCAAATTGTCGGGCTTCCTTTGCCCGGCGGTAAACCGTCGGGCTCCATGGCAAAGCCCTTCGGGGGCTGAAAACTCCTCCCCGGTGGCTCGTCTTATCCTCTCGGAGCCTCACAAGCCTGGGAAAAATTCTTCTTCTAGCCCGAAGGGCCATAGCCCGAGGGGGCTTCTCCGCCCCTCGGGACACCCACCCTCTACGCCCTCTACGTTTCCGGCGGTGAGTCCAGGACCCGCAGCACTGCCGCGTAGACATCCTGCAGCGGGATACCCCGCTCCCGGGCGATGCGGGCGCAGTCCTCATACTCCGGCGACACGGCGACCTTCCGCCCGTCCAGCCACTTCTCCTTCACCCGCACCGTCCCCCATTCTGTCTCTACCGATGCTTCTTGCCGCCCTGCGACGACACGCTCCACAAGCCGCCGCCGCACGCCCAGCGTCGGCGTCTCCCGCAGGATGACGGTGACCAGCGTATCCGCCCCCTCCGGGCGGGCCAGCACGGAAAGCACTACCCCGGGGCGGTTCTTTTTCATCTGGACGGGCGTGAACCAGACATCCAGGGCGCCGGCCGCGAAGAGTCGCTCCATTGTGTAGCCCAGCACTTCGCCAGCGACATCGTCCAGATTGCACTCCAGCAGGCAGACGGTCTCCTGAGCGAGGGTTTCCTCCGTCTCTCCCAGCCAGGCCCGCACCGCGTTGGGCCAGGGGAATTCCTTCTCGCCGAAACCGTAGCCGACGGCCCGCACCCGCATGGGGGGCTGGGCGAAGGTAGCCAGTTCGGCCAGCAGCGCGGCGGCAGTGGGGGTGAGGATTTCCGTCTGCGCGGGATGAGGGCGGATGGGCGCGCCGACTTCTGCCAGAAGCGCCGCCGTCGCTGGGGCCGGCACCGGCAGAAGCCCGTGCTCCGTCTGGATAAATCCGCTCCCCAGCGGCACCGGGGACGCGTAGACCCGCTCCACGCCCAGATGTTCCAGCCCAACGACAAACCCCACCACGTCCACCAGGGTATCCACCGCGCCGATTTCGTGGAAGTGGACCTCTTCTATGGGTATGCCGTGGACGCGCGCCTCGGCCCGGGCCAGCCGTTCCAGAACTGCCATGCTCTTGGCCCGCACCATCTGGGATAAATGGCTCCCCTCCAGCAGACGCCGAATGCTGGAGAGATGACGCGCGGGATGAGCCCGGGCCCTGTCCCAGACAAAGAGGCGGATACCGGAGATGCCCCGGCGGACCTGCCGCTCCGCCTCCAGTTCGTAGCCGGAGAGGTCCATTTTCTGGAGTTCGGCCCGCAGGGTCTCCAGGGACAACCCCAGGTCTATCAGCGCGCCCAGGAGCATGTCCCCGGCAGCGCCGGAGAAGAGGTCAAGGTAGAGAACGGTGGGCATGTCCTGAATCGTGAAATGTGATGCGTGATATGTGCCCTATTCGTGGCGGGCCCCTCGGGCCATTGCGGCCCGGTTGGCGATGAGGGCGGCGACGGCCCCGGCGCCGACGCCGTTATCAATGTTCACCACGGTCAGGCCGGGCGCGCAGGTCTGGAGCATAGAGTAGAGGGCGGCCACGCCGCCCCCGCCCAGGCCGTACCCCACCGAGGTTGGCAGGCCAATGACGGGGACATCAGCCAGACCGGCGACCACCGAAGGGAGCGCTCCGTCCATTCCGGCCGCGACAATGAGCACGTCCACCTGCGCCTGTTCCAGCATCATCCGCAGCGGCTCCGCCAGCCGGTGGATACCGGCGACGCCGACGTCGTAGGCCGTGTAGACTGCACAGCCCATCTCTCGGCAGACCAGCGCCGCCTCTTCAGCGACCGGAATGTCGGACGTGCCCGCGGTGATGATGCCCACGCGTCCGCCGGTCTGGGGCGGTTGGGTTCCCGGGCGGCGCAGGACGGCCGCGCGCGCCGGTGCGACCCACTCCATTTCGGCCTGACCCTCAAACTCTCGGCGCAGGCGCGCTTCCAGTTCCGGCCCCACTCGGCTGAGGATGGCCCGTCCTGTGCGCTCCAGAAAGGCGCGGGCAATCGCCACCGCCTCGTCGGGGGATTTACGGTCCGCCAGAATCACCTCGGGCACGCCCTTGCGCTGGGCACGGTCAAAATCGGGTTGGGCAAATGGCAGCATCGGTTACTCTGTATTCCGCATTTTGTGTTCCGTAGGGTTGAGGCTACCGGAACGGAAGCCATCCAGGTCCAGCGTCACATACCGGTAGCCCAGTTCCCGCAGGCAGCGGGCAATCGCCTGACGGGCCGGGGGTGCGGCCAGGCGGGGAATGTCCTCTTCCAGGACTTCCAGACGGGCCAGAGGGAAGTGGTCGCGCACCCGCACCTGGCGCAGGCCCCACTCCCGGCGCAGAATCCCCTCGGCAGCGTCCACCCGCGCCAGTGCCTCCGGCGTCAGCGGGACGCCGTACGGGATACGGGATGCCAGGCAAGCCATAGAGGGCAGGTCGGCCGTGGGCAGGCCCAACTGACGGGAGAGTTCCCGGATTTCCGCTTTGGTCAGGCCCGCCTCCAGGAGTGGAGCGCGCACACCCAGTTCCTCCGCCGCGCGCAGGCCGGGACGATAGTCCCCCAGGTCATCTGCGTTGGCTCCGTGGACCAGGGCGGATAGCCCCTCTGCGCGGACGATTTCCAGCAGTCGCCCGAATATGGCCCGTTTGCAGTGGTAACAGCGGTCGGGGTGGTTGGCGGCAATATCCGGATGGGTCAGAGCCTGAAAGGGCACCTGGATATGGCGCACGCCCAGAGCGCAGGCCAGTTCCGCTGCCTGCTCCCGTTCAGCCGCCGGGGTCAATTCAGAGAGGACCGTCAGCGCCAAGACCCGCTCTGGCCCCAGCACATCCCGGCAAAGGGCCAGGAGCAGGGTGCTGTCGGTGCCACCGGAGAAGGCCACGCCGACACTCCCCAGATCGGCGATGAGTAGGCGAAGTTGGACCATACGGACAGTCTGCATCTCTTACGGCACCTGGATGAACAGAAACACCGGGTCCACCCGGTCGTTCACCGAAGAGATTTCTACATCTTCATGGATGAGGCCGGCCCAGCAGTACTGGGGGTTGCGCTTTCCCTCCACGCCCACGAAACGGATACCGCCGGTCACTACGGCGCGGGTGAAGGGCGGCAGATACAGATAGCCCTCCTTATCCCTCACCAGCACACTCTTATCCCCCACCGCCCAGCGCCAGGGGTAGTTGATGAGCGCGTTCTCGCAGTGGATGCCCACCCGGAAGACACCAGATTGGATGGTCTCCCCCAGGGTGGCGTAGTTCTGGTCACTATCGTAGACCGTACCGGGGGGCGGGCCGCTGGTACGGATGGGAGTGGGGCTGTCGTTCTCCACCGTCAGCGTGAACCAGAGTGTTTCCCCCAGCGCGATGCTCTGGGCCGACCACTCCACCTCGGCGTTGAGGATGTAGGCCCGGGGCACCCCGCCGTTCTGGATGGTCAGCGTAGAGGTGGCGACCACCCGCTGCCCGATTGCGTCTTGCACCTCCGCCCAGACGGTGTAAGTGCCGTCGGGCGGGGGATCCGCCCCCTGGTCCACCCCGGCGTCATAGTCAAAGGTATGCAGGCCCCGCTCGCCGGGGCGGGACGGACTCCGTTCGTCCTCCCCAACGTGGTACCGCGCCCCCTTCTCGCCCAGCAGGTACACCCGAAGCGACATATACGGCTTGGTCACGAAGACATTTATCCGCGCCCGGTCGCTGATGCCGTCCCGGTTGGGGGTAAAGAGGGGCGGCGAGACAGTGAAGTTGCGCAGTTCCGGCAACGCCGTGTCGGCCTCCGCGATGGTCAGCGTGCCGGTCATCCGTTCGGTGTGGCCGTTCTTCTCGGTCGCTTCCACGACCCAGGTATAGACACCGTCCTGCAGCACCCGATGCGTGACGGTGAAGCCCTCAAATGTCTCCCCGGGTAACGTATAGCCCTCCACAATGCCGGAGAAATAGACGGAGTACGGTTCCCGCTCGCCCGTGGGGGCGCGGGGCTGACGGTCCCGGAAAACATAGCGGTTTCCTGCCGGGTCCAGGAAATAGATGGAGAGGTCGGCCGAGCGGGCCAGGCGGTAGCGGATGACCAGAACATCGTCCTGACCGTCGGCGTTGGGGGTGATGCGGTCTTTGGAGAAAGAGACCTCAGAGAGCAGGGGCTGCTCGCCGCATCCCGCCAGCAGAAGGGCAAGTACCAGGGCCCCGAGGGCCAGGATCAGAAGACGGATGGTTGGAAAATGGTGTTTTCCTCTCATAGCGGATGAGATTATAACACGGAAAAACAGGAGTGCCAATTCACGAAAGGCAGAAAAGATGCGAAAATCAGCCACCCATAGGAGACTTGCTCTATCCGTATGCGGGAATACAATAGGACACGGAACGACACGGCAATCCGTGCCTTTCCGCGCAATCTGTGTTTATCCATATTCCATAATGGTGCACTATGGTGATAGACCTGAACTGCGATATGGGGGAAGGTTTTGGGGCGTACGCCCTCGGAGCGGATGAGGCCCTGATGCCACTGGTCACCTCGGCCAACATCGCCTGCGGCTACCATGCCGGAGACCCGATGGTGATGGACCGGACGGTCCGGCTGGCCCTTCGCCACGGTGTGAGCATCGGCGCCCACCCCGGATTCCCGGACCTGATGGGCTTCGGTCGCCGGGCAATGCACCTGCGGCCTGAGGAAATAGAAAACTACGTCCTCTACCAGGTCGGTGCGCTGGCCGCATTCGCCCGTTCGGTGGGGGCAGAACTGACCCACGTCAAGCCCCACGGCGCGCTCTACAACATGGCCGCAAGCGACCCTGAAATCGCCCGAGCGGTTGCCCGAGGTGTTGCCCGGGCCGGGCCGCGCCTGATTCTGGTGGGACTGGCCGGCTCGGCCCTCATCCAGGCCGCCGCCGAGTTGGGCCTGCCCGCCGCGCGCGAGGGCTTCGCCGACCGGGCCTACGAGCCCGACGGGAGCCTGCGTCCCCGTCATCTCCCCGGCGCAGTCCTCACCGACCCCAAAGCGGCTGCCGAACAGGCCCTCCGGATTGCCCGCCATAGAGAGGTTATAGCCAGCAACGGGGAGAGAATCCCCCTGGTCGCCGATACCCTCTGCATTCATGGCGACACCCCCGGCGCGGTGGAGATCGCCCGCGCCGTCCGCCGGCGACTGGAAGAGGCGGGGATAGGGGGGATGCCGATGGGGAATTTTTTAAGGCCTTAGAAATCATTATGACGGGCTAAGAGCCTGCCCGGTATCGGTTTGAGATGTTTCCCCGTATCCTGCCTGTCGGAGATGCGGCGCTGGTGGTGGAGTTCGGGGACCGGATTGACCCGAAAATCCACCGCCAGGTCCTGGCCCTGGCCCACGCCCTGGAGTGGGAGCCCCTCCCCGGCCTGCGGGAGACCGTCCCCACCTACTGCTCCCTGCTGGTCTACTACGACCCCCGACAACTCCTTTGGGACGAGGCCCGAGGGCGGATATCGGACGCACTGGAGCGGGCCGCGGAAATCCCGTTGCCAGAGCCGAGGGAACTGGAAATCCCCGTCGTCTACGGCGGAGAATTCGGCCCGGACATTGGCTTCGTGGCGGCCCATAACGGCCTCTCTGAAGCGGATGTGGTCCGCCTGCACACCGGGAGCACTTACACCGTCTATATGCTGGGATTCGCGCCAGGCTTCGTTTATCTGGGGGGACTGCCGGAGGCACTGGCGACGCCCCGTCTCCCCACCCCGCGCCCGTCGGTACCGGCGGGGTCGGTGGGCATCGCCGGCCTCCAGACCGGCATCTACGGCATTTCCACCCCTGGCGGGTGGCAATTAATCGGGCGAACGCCGATGCCCATGCTGAACCTCCAACGCCAGCCCCCCACCTCGCTCCGGCCAGGGGATCGGGTGCGGTTTATCCCCATTTCGGCCGAAGAATTTGCGACCTGGCAGAGGACCGATGGCGCTGGAAGTCCTTGAGGGCGGATGGCTGACAACAGTGCAGGACCTGGGACGGCCCGGCTACGAACGGTACGGGATTCCCGTCTCCGGGGCGATGGATTTTTTCGCCCTGCGGGTCGCCAACGGCCTGGTCGGCAATCCCCCTGGCGCGGCCGGGCTAGAAATCACCCTGACGGGGCCGGTACTGGCAGCGACGGAACCGTGCCTGGTCGCCGTCACCGGCGCTGACCTGACTTTCCAGGTGGACGGTCGGGAGATGCCGATGTGGATGTCCGTCTTTGTCCGCCGGGGGTCGGTCATCTCCTTCGGGGGACGGCGCCGAGGATGTCGGGCCTATCTGGCAATCGCCGGGGGAATAGAGGTCCCGCCGGTGATGGGGGCGCGATCCACCTACTTGCTGGGCCGCTTTGGGGGATTGGACGGGCGTGCGCTGCGCCCGGGCGACCGTCTCCCCATTGGGCCGTTCTCCGGGCATCTACCGGAGCGGGCCGGACGAAGGCCCCCGCCCCACCTCATCCCGGCCTGGGAAGACCGCCCCACCGTCCGCGCGGTGCCCGGTCCCCAGGACGGCCTCTTCACTCCGGAGGGCCTGGAGACATTTTTCGGCGCAGAGTACCGTGTCTTGCCCGTTTCAGACCGGATGGGCTACCGGCTGGAAGGCCCCCCGGTGGCCCACCGTCGGGCGGAGATTATCTCGGACGGCGTGCCGCCGGGGGCAGTTCAGGTCCCGGCGGACGGGCAGCCGTTGGTGATGATGGTGGACCACCAAACGACAGGCGGGTACCCGAAAATTGCGACGGTCATCACGGCGGACCTCCCCCTTCTGGCCCAGTGTGTGCC